>NZ_CAXGSH010000001.1:0-105423 GCF_964012375.1 uncultured Salinisphaera sp. | reverse complement strand
TCGTCGACCAGGGCGAGCGGGCCGTGCTTGAGCTCGCCGGCGGCATAGGCTTCGGCATGGAGATAGGAAATCTCCTTGAGCTTGAGCGCGCCTTCCATGGCGATGGGGTACATCGGTCCGCGCCCGAGGAACAGGGCGTGATCCTTGTCGACGAATTCTTCGGCCAGATGGCGAATGGCGTCGTCGAGTTCGAGCACGCGTTCGACCGAGGTGGCCAGCTGGTGAATATCCTCGGCCAGCGCGCGCCGGTCTTCGGCCTTGCGTTCGAGCATGCCGGTGAGCAGCAGCAGGCACAGCAGCTGGGTGGTGAAGGCCTTGGTGGAGGCCACGCCGATCTCGGGGCCGGCATGGGTCATGAGCACCAGATCGGACTCGCGGGTGAGCGAGCTTTCCGGCTTGTTGCAGATGGCAAGCGTGGCCAGATAGCCGCCGTCGCCGGTGCCCAGCGATTTCGCATAGCGCAGTGCGGCGAGCGTATCCGCGGTTTCGCCGGACTGGGATAGCGTGACGAACAGGCAGTTCCTGGGCACCACCGGGTCGCGATAGCGGTATTCGCTGGCCAGTTCCACGTTGCAGGGAATCCGCGCCATGGCTTCGAGCCAGTAGCGGGCGACCAGCCCGGCATGATGGCTGGTGCCGCAGGCGACGATATGAATGTACTCGACGCCGTCGAGCAGCTCGCGTGCTTCGGCGCTGATGCTGGAGGCGAAGATGTCGTCGGCGGACACGCGCCCCTGCCAGGTTTCGGCCAGCGCGCGCGGCTGCTCGTAGATTTCCTTGAGCATGAAGTGGCGATACTCGCCTTTCTCCGTCGCCGAGAGCGACAGACCGGACTCCTTCACCGGCCGATCGACGGGCGCGCCGCTGCCGTCGATGATGGTATAGCTTTCGTGGGTGAGCACCACGAGATCGTCTTCTTCGAGGTAGACGAAATCGCGGGTCACGGGCAGAAGAGCCGCGACGTCCGAGGCCACGAAATGCTCGCCGATGCCCACGCCCAGGACCAGCGGGGAGCCGCTGCGCGTGGCGACCAGGGTATGCGGATCGTCGCGACAGACCACGGCCAGCGCATAGGCGCCGTCCAGTTCGGCGACGGTGGCCCGTACGGCGGCGGCCAGGTCGTTGCTCTCGCCCAGATGACTATCCACCAGGTGGGCGACGACTTCCGTGTCGGTCTGGGATGTGAACTCGTAGCCGGCCTGTTTCAGGCGCTCACGCAGGGGCTCGAAATTCTCGATGATGCCGTTGTGCACGACGGCGATACGGCTCGACGAAACGTGCGGATGGGCGTTGGTTTCGGATACGCCGCCGTGGGTGGCCCAGCGGGTGTGGGCAATGCCGAGCACGCCGGGGCGCGGTGCTTCGGCAAGCTTGTCGGCCAGCGCCTGGACCTTGCCCACCGCGCGGGTGCGGTCCAGCGCGCCGTCGTTGACCAGCGCCATGCCAGCCGAGTCGTAGCCGCGGTATTCAAGCCGCCGCAGACCTTCGAGCAGGATGGGTTCGACATTGCGCTGCGCACTGGCGCCGACAATTCCGCACATGGCGCTGATTCCTTTGTGATCGGCCCTGCGCTATCGACCGCAGGGCGTATCGGGTGATGGTTAAGAGTGGCCGGGGTTTTTCTTGCGCGGGCGTTTCCAGCCGTCGATGCTGAACTGCTTGGCGCGCGACAGCGTGAGCGTGTCGGCCGGCGCGGTCTTGGTCAGCGTGGTACCGGCACCGATGGTGGCACCGCGCTCGACGCTGACCGGCGCCACCAGCTGGCAATCCGAGCCAATGAAGGCATCGTCGCCGATGGTGGTGACATGCTTGTTGGCGCCGTCGTAGTTGCAGGTGATCACACCCGCGCCGATGTTGACGTTGGCGCCCACAACGGCATCGCCGACATAGCTCAGATGGTTGATCTTGCTGCCCGCGCCGAGCCTGAGCTTCTTGGTTTCCACGAAGTTGCCGATCTTGGCGCGGTCGGCCAGTTCGGTATCCGGGCGCAGCCGCGCGAACGGGCCGATCTGGCAACGCGCGCCCACGTTCGCATGCTCGATCACGGTATGTGACAGCACCTGGGTATGATCGCCTATGGTGCAGTTGCGCAGCACGCAGTGCGGGCCGATATGCACGCCCTCACCCAGCACCACCTCGCCTTCGATTACCGCATTCACGTCGATCAGGCAGTCGCGCCCGATATGCAGCGAGCCACGCAGGTCGAAGCGCTCCGGGTCGCGCAGGGTCAGGCCCTGATCCATCAGCGCCTCGGCCTGGCGCCGCTGGAGCAGGCGTTCCGCGGTGGCCAGATCGCGCTTGTCGTTGATGCCCTGGGTTTCCTCGATGCTGCCCGACTGGCCGGCCACGATCGATACCCCGTCGCCGGCCGCCATGGCAATACAGTCGGTCAGGTAATACTCGCCCTGGGTGTTTTCGTTGGTCAGACGCGACAACCAGTCGCGCAGATGCCGCGCCTGGGCACAGAGCAGCCCGGTGTTCACTTCGCGAATATGGCGTTCATCGGCGGTGGTGTCCTTGTCTTCGACGATGCCGACCACGCGGTTTTCGTCGTCGCGACGAATACGCCCATAGCCGGCCGGATCGTCGAGCACCACGGTGAGCAGCGCCAGCGCATCGCTGGCGGCCGCGTCCACCAGATGCGACAGGGTGGCCGCGCGCACCAGCGGCACATCGCCATAGAGCACCAGCACGCTGGCATCGTCGGGTACGTCGTCGATCGCCTGACTGACGGCGTGCCCGGTGCCCAGCTGCTGCTGCTGGTAGACCCAGTTCACCTCGAGATAGCCCAGCGCCGACTGCACCTGTTCGGCGCCATGCCCGTAGACCACGTGGATCTGTTCCGGATCGAGCGTTTGTGCGGCTTCCACCACGTGCTTGAGCAATGGCCGGTCACCCAGCGGCTGTAGCACCTTCGGCAGCGCCGAACGCATGCGTTTACCCTTGCCGGCGGCCAGGACGACGATATGCAGACCCATAACTAGAACGATTCGACGGTTTGTGGGGACTATACAGTCCGCGGCGAGTCCTGCGTAGGTGCCGCGGCCGGGCGTTCGACCAGCCAGGCGCGCCAGGCCGACGGCGCCTGCGCCCAGACCTGGGCATGCAGCCAGCGCATACGCTGCGGATCGGCAAGCAGGCGGCGCTGTTCATCGGTGCTCAGTACATCCGGGCCGTTATCCAGCGCGCGCTCGGCCAGCAGCTGGCGATACTCCGCAATCACCCCGGTCAGCGAACGGTCGCGGCCCTGCATGCCGATATGCAGGGCATTGATCACCGGATTGACCACGGCCTCGGCAAAACCCGCCTCGGGCGCGGCCGCGGCTTCGAGTTCCACCACCCGTGCCAGCTCGTCCGGCGCGTGGCGCTCTTCGGGAATCAGCTGCAGGTCGTGACGACGCAGCCAGATGCCCAGATCGGCACGCGAGGTCAGCACGGTAATCGCTGGCGCAATGATCAACGGCACCAGGATGGGCGCCAGCCAGGGCGCGAACCCGGGCGTAAACCATAGCAGCAATGCGCCCCAGCCGAGTGCCAGCAGCATGCCCCAGATATGAAAGCGTAGCGCGCGCGACCAGGGCACCTGCGCATCCGCGCGCTGTTGGCTATCCCACTTCACCTGCTTGCCGATGAGCGTGGTGAAAACAAAGCGCGTATGCGCCAGCATGCGGATCGGCGCGAGCAGCGATGTAAGCACGATCTCGATAAGCGTTGAGGCCACCAGGTTGCCCACGCCGCCGAACTCGCGCTGCGTGCCCTTGGCCACGATCATCACCACGCCCAGAATCTTGGGCAAGAACAGCACCACCAGGGTGGCCACGAACAGGCTCACCGCCCAAATGGGTTGCCATACCGGCCATGCCGGGAACAGCGCGCCGGCCACCGGAAAATAATCCGGCGTGCGCACCGCTTCCAGCACCGCTTCGGTGCTCGATAACAGCAGGAATACGAACCAGATGGCGGCCGATGTATAGGCCATGACGCCGTTGGCGAACAGTGCCCGATGGGCCGGCGCGAGGTTGTCGGAAAACAACAGCCGGATATGCTGGATATTGCCCTGGCACCAGCGCCGGTCGCGCCCGAGCTCGTCGAGCAGCGTGGGCGGCACTTCTTCATAGCTGCCGGGCAGGTCGTAGGCAATGAACACGCCCCAGCCGGCGCGGCGCATGAGTGCGGCCTCGACGAAGTCGTGGCTGAGAATATCGCCGGACAACGCACCGCGGCCGGGCAGACGCGGCAGCGCACAGTGGGCCATGAACGGCTCGATGCGGATGATCGCGTTATGGCCCCAGTAGTGGGCATTGTCCAGATGCCAGAAATGCAGCCCGGCCGCGAACATGCGCCCGTACACGCGGGTGGCGAACTGCTGTACGCGTGCCAGCACGCTGTCGCGATTGACCGCCGTGGGCGGCGTCTGAATCAGACCCACACCCGGGTTGGCCTGCATACGATCGACGAGCGCGACCAGCGTATCGCCGGCCATGATGCTGTCGGCATCGAGCACGATCATGTAGCGGTAATGCCCGCCCCAGCGCCGACAGAAATCCGCCAGATTGCCGCTCTTGCGCTTCACCCGGGCCCGACGGCGGCGATAGAACAGCCGGCCGAAGGCATCGAGCGTACGACAGCTCTCGGCCCAGGCGTTTTCTTCCGCGATGACGGTATCGGGCTTGACCGAGTCGCTGAGCACGAAGAAATCGAAATCCTCGAGGCGGCCGGTGGCCTGCAGGGACTCGTAGATCGCCCGCAGCCCGGCAAAGGTCCGGGATACGTCTTCCTCGTAGATCGGCATGACGATCGCCGTGCGCGCATCACCCTCGACAGGCGGCTTGCGCGGCGGCGGGTCGTGCGGCGGATCGCTGCGCACCAGATAGCGGTCGCCCCGCCAGAGCACGAAGAACCCGGACAGTGCCGTCCAGAACCCCACCAGAATCCAGGCGAACAACATGAACGCCGCGCCCAGAATGAACGCTTCGAGCACGGTTGCACCGCGGTGTGGCAGTACCGTGGCCATATAGGCCGCCGCCCCGGCCGCGGGGAACGCGACCATCAAGGCCAGCAGGGTCTGGCGCCAGCGCACCACGCCCTTGAGCCGACTGGGCACCGACTTGGGCAGGCTGCTGCTGCGGCGCCGGCCGAGCCAGGGCAGCAGCCGCCAGGGCCGGCGATCAATATCCGCCGGCGACATCGGCCAGCGATTGAGCGGCGGCATGGCCGCACTGCGCAGCGCGCCGGCTGTAGGGGGTCGTGTTTCTGCGTCCTGGCTGAGCTTCGGGTAGCTGTCGTGCAGCCGGCCCAGCAGCTCGCGGTCGTCGTCTTCCAGCTCCGGCTCGCTCGGGGCTTTTTCGAGTTCGCTCTGCAGGCGTTCGATCGCGGCGCCGCGATCGACCGGCCCGGCATCGAGCACGCGCGCGCGCAACGCTCGACGGCGGTCGTCCGACAGGCTCAGATACGATAGATAGGCGTCGATTGCATCGACGACCTCGGACGCAGGGTTAGAATCGCTCACGGTGATAGCGCATAACTCCAGGTCTCGGTCAGCGCGCCGCCGTCAGAGCCGGCGAGATAGGCGCGCAGCTCCAACGGCGTCTTGAGCGAATCGGTGGGCACCAGAAACGTCAGTCGCCAGCCGCCGGTATGCGGATTGCGCACCGCCTCGATGTTATTGATGGTCGCATCGCGCATGGCGTTAACGCGGGGCTGGACGCTGCCTGGGTCGGTCAACTTGCCCAGCTCGCCGCCTTCGAATTCGATAGCCACCTGAATGGTGTTGCGCGGTTGACCCGGGGTAACCGCGGCACGGCCGACACGCGAGGCCGTGGTATGGGCAAGAGAGGCCGGGCTGGCCAGTTCCTTACCCCAACGAATGCTGTAGGCATAGTGCAGCCGCGCACCGGCTTCGACCGGATCGTTGGGCACCCAGTAGAGCGCGATGTTGTCGTTGACTTCGCTGTCGGAGGGAATCTGGACCAGTTCCAGATGCCCCTTGCCCCAGTCCCCCTCGGGGGTGATCCAGGCATTCGGGCGCTTCTCGTACTCGTAGTCCAGATCCTGATAATGATCGAAGTTGCGATCGCGCTGGAGCAGGCCGAAGCCGCGCACATTGTCGGCCGAGAACTGGTTCATCGACAGTTTCTGCGGGTTACGCAGCGGCCGCCAAAGCCATTCGCCGTTGGTGGCGGAAATGAGCATGCCGTCGGAGTCGTGCGCTTCGGGACGATAGTCGTCTAGCCGGGCCAGGCTGTTCTCGCCCCACATGTACATGCTGGTCAGCGGCGCTACGCCGAGTTTGCCGATTGCCTTGCGGGTGAACAGCGTCGCCTCCACGCGGGTGACGGTGGAATCGCCGGGGTTGATCTCGAACTTGTAGGCGCCGGCCGCGCTCGGCGAGTCGAGCAGGGCATAGGCGGTGACCGTGCGCGCCTGCGGGCGGGGACGGACCAGCCAAAAGCTCACAAACGCCGGGAACTCTTCACCCTTGTCGCCGCCCGTGTCGATGGCCAGCCCGCGTGCGGACAGACCGTAATGCTGCTCCGCGCCCAGCGCGCGAAAATAGGACGCGCCCAGAAACGAGGCGATCTCGTCGAGCTTGCCGGGCGTATCGAGCTCGTGCATGAACTTCAAGCCCGCATAGCCGAGATCATCCGGGATACGGTTGCGCAGATCTTCGTTCGGGTACTGGAAGCGGTTTTTGTCGAACCGGAACTCGCCGACGCCATCGTCGGTAACAAGATGTATCTTCACCGGGTGTACGTAATAAGAACCCGGGTGATAGAACATCACCTCGAAAGGCAGTTGCCGTTCGTGCCAGAGCGCGTTATCCGGCTTGTACTTGATCTGGTCAAGCGCGGCAAAATCGAAGTCCTGCAGAAACTGCGGAATCTTCGGCGGCTCGGAATAAGGCTTGGCCGCCAGCGCCTCGGCTTTGTCGACAACGCGGTTGTAGTCGAACCGACGGCTGGTTTGGGCAGCGTCGCTGTCCTCGGTGGTCTGCGCGTCGGCGTCGGGGTTGTCTTGTGCCTTGGACGCGTCTTTTGCTTTTGCATCGGACGCGTCTGCTGCTGTCGTCTCGGACGCATCCTTTGCTTTTGCCTTGGACGCATCCTGTTCCGTTGCCTTGGACGCATCTGCTGCGGTGGCCTCGGACGTACCCTGTTCCGCTGCCTTGGGCGCATCTGCTGCTGTCGCCGGAAGCGCGATCGCGGCGCTCAGTACGACGAAACCGGCAAGCACGCCGGCAGGCCAATGCCTTGTCATGTATCACTCCAGTGTGAGCCGGCCCACGCCGTCATGCTGCTACCGACCGCGAACCGTGCGGGCGAGTTCCCCCTCGTCCATACGTAATGATAACCGATCAAAACACCGGCCACGCGGGCGCGCGGTACGAGACTCAGCGCCGACGCTGCCAGGGCAGGCGCAGCGTCTCTGCCATGTTGCGGATGCCGGGCATGATCGCGCCGGTGCTCTGAGTGAAATTGAGCGTCATCTGTACGTCGTCGCCCGCGTCCGCCGTGGGCGCCCATCCCGCCGACAGATAGTTCACGCTCAAATCGATCCGGTCGCTGAGCTGGGACAGCCCCAGATTCAAGCCGGCACGGGCGCCGCCCACGCCCGGCTGATAGCGGCTGTCGCCGAGGGCGAATGTGGGCGACAGCTCTGCCTCTAGCCCACCGATATTCAGCCCCCGGGTCGCCGACAGTCGCCACAGGCGACCGTCCACCGGCAGATTCAACGGCGCATCCATGCTCGCGTCATACCAGCCCAGGCTGCTGTTCATGCGCCAATCACGCCACTGTAGCGTCTGGGCGGCGATTTCCAGTGCCATTGGGCTGTTGCCCGCGGCCTGGGCGTCGGTGGGCGCGCCGAGTTCGGCGCGGATCTGCCAGGGCCGGCCGATATCAGTGAGCCGGCTATTGCGCGCCAGCAGAAAGGTTTGCGAGATAGCCGCATCGCTACGCAGCGGCGAGGGTTCGTGCAGGCGCACGTCATGGGACAGCTGCCAGTCGTTGCCGAGCGGCCGGCTTGCCTGCAGCCCAAAGCCGTTGTCGCCGGGCACGATCGAACTTCCCAGGGCATCGAACTGTGCGTCGGCCTGAAAATAGCTCAGGGTCAGATCGTTGGCGCCCAGCGACTGGGCCAGGCCGATGCTTGCAGCGCGACCGCCCAGCACGTTGCCGTCGTTCATTGTATTGCTGACCTGCGCGACTTCGGTCGCCAGATCCGGCATATACCACCGACCGCCGAGATCAAGGCGGTGCTCTGCGCGTACCAGCGTCTGACCACCGCCAAAAGCCGCGCCCTCGCCCTCGGTACGAATCGCGGCCGCGCGCAGCGTCGACGCATCGCTTGCCCCGCCCTGCCACTGAAGACCACTGGTCAGATAGCGTTGCTGCGGTGTACTCAGCGCATCGACGCCGAAGAACGCCTCCGCGCGGCCGAGCCCTTTTCTGACCTCAGATAGATCGACTTCCCGCTCTTCGCCGTGAATCGTCCGATCGAAGGACGACGACATGAACGGAGAAATGGATTTCGTGGGCCCGGCAAGCGACGACGCGGGCCAAGCGAGTCCCACGCTCACGGCGAGCACGACGACGATTGGAATTGAATGGCCCTGAGACAGCATGCCGGGTGTTTATGCGAGTGTGAGTGTCGCAGTGCAACAACCTAGACGATCGCTGCCAATACGGCAAGTTAACCGTTCAACATCGCGCGATGGATGAACTCAAGACGCCCAAGCACACGTCCTGGGGGCGTTAGCGTCCGGCGCGAAGTTTTTTGACCATGGTCAGACGTGCCGCTGCTTCGGCCAGCTCGGCCTGCGCACGAGACACGTCCACGCGATCACCCGCCTGGGCCAGACTCTCTTCAGCGCGCTGTTTGGCCTGTTCGGCCGCGGCCTCGTCGATATCGGCGGCGCGTTCGGCCGTGTCGGCCATTACGGTCACCAGATGCGGCTGCACTTCCAGAATGCCGCCGGAAACGAAGAACTGCAGTTCCTCCTGGCCTTCCTGCTGAATACGCACCTGGCCGGGGCGCATCCGGGTGAGCAGCGGCGCATGGCGCGGGGCAATACCCACGTCGCCTTCTTCCGCGGCCACGACCACCATGGTCGCCGACCCCGAGTAGATCTGGCCTTCGGCACTGACGAGATCAACGTGTAGTTTCATATCGCTGCTCTAGGGAAAGGAAAAGACCGGCGCTCTATGGGCGCCGGTCACGCCTTGAACTCGGGCGCCGTTCAGGCCGCCTTCTTGGCCATGTCTTCGCCCTTCTTCACGGCCTCGTCGATGGTACCGACCATGTAGAAGGCCTGCTCGGGCAAGTGATCGTACTCGCCGTCCACGATGCCGCGGAAGCCGCGAATGGTTTCGGACAGCGGCACGTACTTGCCGGGCGAACCCGTGAATACTTCGGCCACGAAGAACGGCTGTGACAGGAAGCGCTCGATCTTACGCGCGCGGGCAACCGAGAGCTTGTCTTCCTCGGAGAGCTCGTCCATGCCCAGAATCGCGATGATGTCCTTGAGCTCACGATAGCGCTGCAGGGTCTGCTGCACGTCGCGGGCGGTCTGGTAGTGGTCGTTGCCGATCACGTTCGGGTCCAGCTGACGCGAGGTGGAATCCAGCGGATCCACGGCCGGATAGATACCGCGCTCGGCAATGCCACGGGCAAGCACGACGGTGGCGTCCAGATGGGCAAAGGTCGTGGCCGGCGACGGGTCGGTCAAATCGTCCGCCGGTACGTAAACGGCCTGCACCGACGTAATCGAGCCGGTCTTGGTGGAGGTAATACGCTCCTGGAGCAGACCCATTTCCTCGGCCAGCGTCGGCTGATAGCCCACCGCCGACGGCATACGGCCCAGCAGCGCGGACACCTCGGTGCCGGCCAGGGTGTAACGATAGATGTTGTCGATGAACAACAGCACGTCACGGCCTTCGTCACGGAAGAACTCGGCCATGGTCAGGCCGGTCAGCGCCACGCGCAGACGGTTACCCGGCGGCTCGTTCATCTGGCCGTAGACCAGGGCCACCTTGTCGATGACGTTCGACTCCTTCATTTCGTAGTAGAAGTCGTTGCCCTCACGGGTACGCTCGCCGACGCCGGCGAACACCGAGTAGCCCGAGTGCTCGGCCGCGATGTTACGGATGAGCTCCATCATGTTCACGGTCTTGCCCACGCCGGCACCGCCGAACAGGCCGACCTTGCCGCCCTTTGCGAAGGGACAGAGCAGATCGATGACCTTAATGCCGGTTTCGAGCAGTTCCTGGCTGCCGGCCTGGTCTTCGAACGTCGGCGGCGCACGGTGGATCGGCGCGCTTTCGTCGGCGCCGATGTCGCCGCCGTTATCGATGGGGTGGCCGAGCACGTTCATGATGCGGCCGAGCGTCTTCTGCCCCACCGGCACGGAAATCGGCGCACCGGTGTTTTCCACCTGCCCGCCGCGGGTCAGACCTTCGGTCACGCCCATGGCAATACAGCGTACGACGCCATCGCCAATCTGCTGCTCGACCTCGAGCACCAGGTCGGCCTCCTTGAGGATCAGCGCATCGTGGATGCTGGGCAACGATTCGCGATCGAATTCCACGTCCACCACGGGGCCGATGATCTGAACGATAGTACCGCTACTCATATCCGATTCCTCACCTGGGCAGCGTGAATCGCTGCCGATCTGTGTCTAGGGTTTGGCTTGTTAGGCTCTTACGATACCGCGGCCGCGCCGGCCACGATCTCCGACAGCTCCTGCGTAATCGCCGCCTGGCGCTGCTTGTTGTACTCGAGTTGCAGGTCGTCGATGATGTCGCCCGCGTTATCCGACGCGGATTTCATGGCGACCATGCGCGCAGCCATCTCGCAGGCCACGTTTTCTACCACGCCCTGGTAAACCTGGGCCTCGACGTAGCGCACCAGAATCGATTCCAGCAGTTCCGGCGGCTCGGGCTCGTAGATGTAGTCCCAGTGGTCGGGCAGCTCGTCGTCTTCGTCCTCGGGCACCGGCAGCAGCTGCTGGATATCCGGACGCTGCGTCATCGTATTGACGAACTCGTTGCCCATCAGGAAAAGACGATCGATATCGCCTTCACGATAGTCATCGAGCATGACCTTGATCGTACCGATCAGGTCCTCAAGATGCGGGCGATCACCGAGGTCGGTGACCTCGGCCTTGATGTCCTTGATGCGGCGAAAGAAGCTCGCTGCCTTGCGGCCCACCACCACGACATCGACCGGGACGTTCTTTTTATCCCACTCGCGCAGCTCGGCGAGCACCTTGCGGAACAGGTTGATGTTCAAACCGCCGCACAGGCCGCGATCGGTCGACACCACGATCATGCCGACGCGATTGACCTCGCGCTCCACCATGAACGGATGCTTGAAGTCGGGATTCGCCTGCGCCAGATGGCCGATCGTGCGCCGAATCTTCTGGGCATACGGCCGCGACGCTTCCACGCGCTCCTGGGCCTTGCGCATCTTCGACGCGGCGACCATTTCCATGGCCTTGGTGATCTTCTGCGTATTTTCTACGCTCTTGATCTTGCTTTTGACTTCCTTGCCGCCGGCCATCAGTTGACTCCGTTGGTGGACTCAGGAACGCGCGGTGTTACCACGTATGCGTTTCCTTGAATTCCTTCAGCGCGCTGTGCAGCCCGGACTTGATTTCGTCGCTGTAGTCGCCGGTGTCGTTGATCTTGTCCACCAGCTCCTTCTGCTCGCTTTCCATGTACTGGTGCAGCGCGGCTTCGAAATCGGTGACCTTGTCAGCGTCGACGTCGTCCAGATAGCCCTCTTCCGCCGCGAACAGCGAAGATGCGGTCAGCGCAACCGACAGCGGGTTGTACTGCTTCTGGATCATCAGCTTGGTGACACGCTCACCGTGCTCGAGCTGCTTGCGCGTCGCGTCGTCGAGGTCCGAGGCGAACTGCGCGAAGGCCGCGAGTTCGCGGTACTGCGCCAGCGCCAGGCGGATACCGCCACCGAGCTTCTTGATGATCTTGGTCTGGGCCGAACCACCCACACGCGACACCGACAGGCCGGCGTTCACCGCCGGACGCGTGCCGGAGTTGAACATATCCGTTTCCAGATATATCTGGCCGTCGGTGATCGAGATCACGTTGGTGGGCACGAACGCGGACACGTCGCCGGCCTGGGTTTCGATGATCGGCAGCGCGGTCAGCGAACCGGTCTGGCCCTTGACCTTGCCGCCGGTCAGCTCTTCCACGTAATCGGCGTTGATACGCGAAGCGCGTTCCAGCAACCGTGAATGCAGATAGAACACGTCACCCGGATAGGCTTCACGCCCCGGCGGACGACGCAGCAGCAGCGAGATCTGGCGATAGGCGACCGCCTGCTTGGACAGATCGTCGTAAACGATCAGGGCGTCTTCGCCCTTGTCGCGGAAGAACTCGCCCATCGAGCAGCCGGCATAGGGCGCGATGTACTGCAGCGCCGGCGAAATCGCGGCACCGGCTGCGACCACGATGGTGTGATCCATCGCGCCTTCCTGCTCGAGCTTGCGCACGACGTTGGCGATCGAGCTGTTCTTCTGCCCGATGGCCACGTAGATGCACTTAATGCCCGTGTTCTTCTGATTGATGATGGCGTCGATCGCGATCGCGGTCTTGCCGATCTGGCGGTCGCCAATGATCAGCTCACGCTGGCCGCGGCCGATCGGGATCATCGCGTCGATCGACTTCAGACCGGTCTGGACCGGCTCGTCGACGGACTGACGCTCGATCACGCCCGGGGCAACCTTCTCGATCGGCGACGTCTGGGTGGTGCCCAGCTCGCCCTTGCCGTCGATCGGGTTGCCCAGCGGGTCGACCACGCGCCCGAGCAGCTCGTCGCCCACCGGCACTTCGAGGATTCGACCGGTCGTCTTGACTTCGCAGCCTTCGGAGATATGGGTGTACTCACCCATAAGCACCGCGCCCACCGAATCCCGCTCGAGGTTGAGCGCGATACCGTAGGTGCCGCCGGGGAATTCGAGCATCTCGCCCTGCATCGCATCGGCCAGGCCGTGAATTTTTGCGATGCCGTCGGCCAGGCTCACCAGCGTGCCGACATTGCGGGACTCGGTCACGGAATCGAAGTTTTCGATCCGTTTCTTGATCAGGTCTGAAATTTCCGACGGATTGAGTTGCATTGACCTTATTCCTCTGTATCCATGTCGCTGCGGCGAGCTGCCGCCAGCGGATGATCGCTTGTGGGCCGGGCTATTGCGCGAGCGACTGGCGCATGCGCTCAAGCTGTGCGCGCAACGAACCGTCGATCACCAGATCGCCAGCGCGGATAATCGCGCCGCCGATCACGTCTTCATCCTGTTCGAACGTCAGCGAAACGTTGCGGGCAAGCCGTTTTTCCAGCGACTTGACGAGCGCCGCACGCTGCTCTTCGGAGAACTCGACGGCCGAGGTGACACTGACGTCCACCCGGTTCTCGGCCTCGGCCTTGCGCTGCTCGTAGAGTGACGCAATCACCGGCGCGAGGCCCAGCCGCCCGTTGTCGACGAGCAGCCGAACGAAGTTCCGACTGGCCTCATCCATATCGTCGCCGCCGATCTCGACCACCAGCTCGACCAGTCGACTATCGCTGATCTCGGGGTTGTCCAGAAGCAACGCCACGTCCGGATTGGACACGATGGCCGAAAGCGCTTCGAGCGCCCGCGACCACTGGTCCAGCCGGCCGTTGGATTCGGCGAGCTCGAACACGGCCTCGGCATAGGGCCGTGCCAGTGTTTGCGTCTCTGCCATGGCTAACGAATCTCCGCGACGAGGTCGTCGATGATGTCATTGTGCGCCTTGGCGTCGATCTCGCGCTTGAGAATGCGCTCGGCGCCCACGACGGCCAGTGCGCCGACCTCGCGGCGTAGATCTTCCTTCGCGGAGACTACGGCCTGGTCGACTTCCTCACGCGCCGCGGTCACGATGCGCTCGCCTTCGGCACGCGCATCTTCACGGGCACGCTCGAGCGTTTCGTCGGCCTGGCGCTGCGCATTGGTCAGGATTTCCTGCGCCTGCGTACGCGCCTTGGCGACCATATCCTCGGCCTTGGCCGTGGCCTCGTTCAGCTCACGAACGCCGCGCTCGGCGGCCGCGAGACCTTCGCTGATCCGCTTCTGACGATCACGCATGGCCTGCATGATCGGCGGCCATACGAACTTCATGGTGAACCAGACGAAGACCGCGAAGACGATCATCTGGGCCAGCAGTGTGGCATTGATGCTCATGGGTTATCCCTGGCTTGCGTAACTCGAGTTAAGCGACGTGGCGAACCCGGTGTTTAGCCGCCTGCGGACTGTACGGCCGCCACGAACGGGTTGGCGAACATCAAGAACAGGGCGATACCCACGCCGATCATCGACACGGCGTCGAGCAGGCCGGCGATAAGAAACATACGACCCGTCAGCATCGGGGCCATTTCCGGCTGGCGGGCCAGACCTTCGAGGAATTTGCCGCCGAGCAGGGCGAAACCGAGTGCGGTGCCGATGGCACCAAGGCCGATGAGGATCGCGACCGCGATCACGGTCATGCCCTGAACGTCTGCAATGGCTTGTTCCATTTTCTACTCTCCAGTTTACGAGTCAGTCAGTGGTTGGTGGTGTCGATCGATCAGTGGTCGTCCTGAACCATGCTCAGATAAACAATGGTCAGCATGCCGAAGATATACGCCTGCAGCGTGATCACGAGAATATGAAAAATTGCCCAGCCCAGGCCAAGCAGGATCTGCAGGATAAACATGGGAACGGCCAGCAGACTCGCCCCGGCGCCCAGCGTGAACACGGCGATCAGAATAAAGATCAGCTCGCCCGCGTAAAGGTTGCCGAACAGACGCAGCGACAGCGAAACGGGCTTGGCCACGGTTTCAACGACGAACAACACGAAGTTGAACGGCGCCAGCCACTTGCCGAACGGATGCGTCAGGGTTTCCTTGAGAAAACCCATGCCGCCCTTGGCCTTGATGCCGTAGACGATCATCAGCAGGAACACCGACAACGACAGACCGAAGGTGATGTTCAGATCGGTCGTGGGCACGACCTTGAGATAATCGATGCCCGCCGCATGGGCAGCCGCGGGCAGCGCATCGACCGGAATCAGGTCCATGAAGTTCATCAGGAACACCCACACGAAGATCGTCATCGCCAGCGGCGCGATCAGCGTGGAGTTGCCGTGATAAATGTCACGCACCTGCGTGTCGGTAAAGTCGTGGACCATTTCCACGAACGTCTGCAGCTTGCCCGGCTCGCTGGCCGTGACCTTCTTGGCGACCATGCGAAAGACGGCCAGGAAAAACACACCGAGCACAACAGAAAAGAACAGACTGTCGAGATTCAGCACCCAGAAGCCACTGATGTTGCCGCCGACTTCCATGGTGGACAGGTCGAGCTGCAGATTCGACAGATGGTGCTGGATGTACTGGTTAGCGGTGTTACCGCCTTCTTCGGCGCTGGCCATATGGAGTTGTCCTCGATCAAGCCGTCGTCGAACTGCCCACCTTCGGCGGCAGCTAGCGCGTCAAAACTAAGGCGAGCCAGTAACAAGCTTGGCAAGCCACGTATGTCGCCAGCAGCGATAAAAACTGCTGACCAAATAAAAGGGCTGCCGTCACGAACAGCCCCACAGTCAATCCTAATTTTCCCAGCTCACCCCAATAAAAGGCGCGAGCCATGGCCGGTGCGTCCACCTGCCTGCGGCGCGGCAGCAACCACAGCGCCATCCACAGGCCCGGCAAAACAGCCACGACCACACCAAACAGCGCGGCCTTAGCCGACGCCGGCCCCGTCGCGGCGCCAAACATGGCAGCCACCAACAGGCCCATTGTGAGTTGCGTGCCCAACACCACCCAAGCAAGGCGCATGTTGCGCGGACGTGGTCGGGATATCACTTGAGAACCCCCCACCGCGGCTCCGGACGGACACGCGAATCACTCGCGGCGCGCCCAACGCTCGGCGGACTATAGACAAAGCGAAATGGAAGGTCAATCGCGCCGAAAACGCCTGTTATTTACAACAAAATGCGATCAGCACGCAGCGCAACCGCTACTTCAGACGATCGAGCAGATTATCGAGCTCGCCCGCATTGGGATAGTCGATCACCACCCGGGCACGCCCGCCGCGTTGCGAGCGCACGGTGACTTTCGCACCCAGTGTTTCGCCCAGCTCGTGCTCGAAGCGCACCAGTCGATTGCTTTGCCGCGGCGCGCTTTCGGCGCCTTTCTCTGCCATGGCCGAGGCCACCAGGGCTTCGGTCTGGCGCACGGTCAGCTGGCGTGCTGCCACCCGCGCGGCGAGATCGGCCTGCAGGGCGCTCGGCGCGCCCAGCAAGGCCCGTGCATGGCCCATCTGGATATCGCCGGCGCGCAGCAGCGCCTGGGCTTCGGGCACCAGCTCGGCCAGCCGCAGCAGGTTGGACACGCTTGCCCTGGAACGCCCGACGGCCTCGGCACAGGCGGCATGGGTCATGCCGCATTCCTCGATCAGCCGGCGCAGCGCGGCGGCTTCCTCGAGCGGGTTGAGGTCTTCGCGCTGGATGTTTTCGATAAGCGCGACGGCCATGGCGGCCTCGTCGGCCATGGGGCGCACCACCGCCGGTACGGTGGCAAGCCCCGCCAGACGCGCCGCACGCCAGCGCCGCTCGCCGGCAACGATCTCGTAGCCGCCGTCGGCGTCGCGCACCACCAGCGGTTGCACCACGCCCTGGGTCCGTATCGACTGCGCCAAGGCTTCCAGCGCCTCCGCGTCCATGTCGCGACGGGGCTGATAGCGCCCGGGGCGCAGGGCATCGAGCTCGAGCTCAACGAGTTCGCTGCCGGTTTCCGGCGTGTCGTCGAAATCGTTGGAAAGCAGCGATTCGAGACCGCGCCCCAGTCCGCGTTTTTTCTGTGCCATAGCCCGATCTTGTTTGAGTGATGCGCTTTAGCCGGCGTTGCGCCGACGCCGGCCGAACAACGACGACACCGCTCGGCGCGCGCCCTTGCGCGGCGCGTCGATGACTTCGCTGTCGTCGCGTCCGAGAATTTCGGCAGCCAGCTGGCGATAGGCGGTCGCGCCCGATGCCGCGCTATCGTACTGCATGATCGGCACCCCGTGGCTGGGCGCTTCGGCCAGGCGCACGTTGCGCGGAATACAGGTTTCGTAAACGGCGCTGCCGAAATAATCGATCAGCTGGGCCGAGACATCCCCGGTCAAGCGATTGCGCGGATCGTGCATGGTGCGCAGCACGCCTTCGATGATGAGCTCCGGGTTCATCATCTTGCGCACGCTCTCGATGGTTTCGAGCAGGTCGGACAGGCCTTCCAGCGCGTAATACTCGCACTGCATGGGAATGATGACCCCACGCGCGGCCGCCAGCGCGTTGACGGTGAGCATGGAAAGCGCCGGCGGGCAGTCGATGATCACGTAGTCGAAACTGTCGGAAATTTCGGCCAGCGCCTGCTTGAGCGCAAGGCGGCCGTTCTTGCGATCGCGCAGGCCGACCTCGGCCGCGGTCATGTCGCCGTTGGCGCCCAGCAGAAAGAACTGTCCGTCGAGCACCACCTGCAGCGCTTCGGACACGCCCTTGTCGCCCAGCAGGAAATCGCAGACGGTGGCCTCGAGCGCGTTCTTGTCCACGCCCACGCCCATGGTCGCGTTGCCCTGGGCATCCATATCCACAAGCAGCACGCGCTGCTCGGCCTCGGCCAGCGCAGCCGCGAGATTGATGCTCGTCGTCGTCTTGCCGACGCCGCCTTTCTGGTTGGCAATGGCGATGATGTTGCTCATGGCCGCTCAGTCTAATGGACTCGTGAAGCGCATGTTATGCGCAAGCCGGTTCCAGCGCATGACCTGCGGCCCGACCACACCGTTTCGCGCTGCGGACCGGGCCGGCGTGATCGAACGTTGGACACGCTCGCCGGGCGTTCAGATCAGCCCCGGCTCCAGAATGGCCAGGTGGCGATCCGCCTCGAGGCCGGGCACGCGCAGGGCCACCGTATCCACATGCCGGAAATCCAGCGGCAAGTCGGCCAGCTCTTCGGCCGGGTCGCGGCCTTTCATCAACAGAAATCGCCCGCCCGGCGCCACCAGATGACCCGCCAGCCGCGCACACTCGCCGGCAGCGGCAAACGCCCGGCAAATGACGGTATCGAATTTGTCGTCGGTTTCTACCGCTTCGACCCGCTCCTGTACCACGATCACGTTATCCAGCTCGAGACGCCGGCGCACGTGGCGCAAAAACGCCGCCTTCTTGCGGTTGGATTCGACCAGGGTGATGGTCATGCGCGGCCGCGTGATCGCAATGACCAGCCCCGGCAGCCCCGGGCCGCTGCCGATATCGGCCACCGACGCGCCGGAAACGAAATCCAGCACCGCCAGGCTGTCGAGCAGGTGCCGCGTGACCATCGCCAGCGGATCGCGCACCGCAGTGAGATTATAGGTCGCGTTCCATGTCGACAGCTCACGCAGATACGCAATCAGCTGCGCCTGCGGCGAGCGCCCCACGTCCACGCCGATGTCCTTGATCCCGTCCGCCAGACGCTGTTCGCAGGCGGCCCAATCCGTCATCGCCATGCTTGCCCCATCGTGGTCCTCCCCAATTCAGCCGTTCAGGATAGCGATTTTAGCCGTCCAGTTCGTCATCGCGACCGTGTCGCAGCTGCCAAAGACCTGTTTTAGGCTTCATGCTGCCGGATCGCCCCTCGTTTCAGCCAAGATCGTTCATGACCGATTTCCATACCACTACGCACGATAGCGCCCGCCCCGAGGCGGTGGCCAAGCGTCGTGCGCTGGGCAAACGCACCGCCCGCGAAAATATTGCCGACCTGTGCGACGACGACAGCTTTATCGAATATGGCGCGCTGGCCATCGCAGCCCAGCGCAGCCGGCGCGCGCTCGACGAGCTCAAGCGCGAGACGCCGGCCGACGGGCTGATCAGCGGCGTTGGCCGCGTTAACGGCGATGTTTTCGACGGCGCGCATGCACGCTGCGCGGTAATGAGCTACGACTACACCGTGCTCGCCGGCACCCAGGGCTATCAGAACCATCGCAAGACCGACCGCATGGTCGATATTGCGCGCCGCGAACGCCTGCCACTGGTTTTCTTCACCGAAGGCGGCGGTGGCCGCCCCGGCGATACCGACGCCGCGCTGGTGGTCAACTCGGGGCTGGAAGTCACCAGCTTCTACAGCTTCGCCCGGCTGAGCGGCGAGGTACCGCTTATCGGCATCAATGCCGGGCGCTGCTTTGCCGGCAACGCCGCCTTTTTCGGCTGCTGCGATATCACCATCGCCACCCGCGACGCCAATCTCGGCATGGCCGGCCCAGCCATGATCGCGGGCGGTGGCCTGGGCGAATACGCGCCCGAGGATATCGGCCCGGCCGAGCAGCAGGCCGCGATCGGGGTCGTCGATATCGTGGTCGCCGACGAAGTCGAGGCCGTGGCCACGGCCAAGCGCTGCCTGGCGTATTTTCAGGGCGCGATCGCCGACTTTGCGGCACCGGACAGCGCCCGGCTTGCCGAGCTCATGCCCGCCAACCGGCGCATGACCTACGACGTGCGCCGCATCGTCGCCGCACTCGCCGATATCGACTCGATGACCGAACTGGGTGCAGCCCATGCCCCCAACCTCGTAACCGCCTTCATCCGCATCGAGGGCAGACCCCTGGGCGTCATCGCCAACAACCCGCGCAGCCTGGCCGGCGCGATCGACAGCGCGGCAGCACGCAAGGCCGCCGATTTCATGCGCCTGTGCGACACCCACGGCATTGCGCTGCTCACGCTCTGCGATACGCCGGGCATCATGGTCGGCCCCGAGGCCGAGAAGACCGGCACGGTCGCGCACGCGTCGCAGCTGTTCATCGCCGGCGCCAAAGTGCAGGTGCCCTGGTATGGCATCGTGCTGCGCAAGGCCTACGGACTGGGCGCCCAGGCGATGCTCGGCGGCCACCTCAAACGACCGAACTTCACCGTGGCCTGGCCGCAGGGTGAATTCGGGCCGATGGGCGTCGAAGGTGCGGTCACGCTCGGGTTTCGACGCGAGCTCGAAGCCATCGAAGACGAATCCGAGCGCGCCGCCCGCTATCAACAGCTCGTGGATTCGATGTACGAACAGGGCAAGGCCGAAAACGTGGCCAGCTATTTCGAAATCGACGATGTGATCGACCCGGCCGATTCGCGGCGCTGGTTGGCCGCGGCGCTTGGCGGCTAGCAACGGCTAAAGTTCTGGCCCCGAAAACGAACGCGGATCAAGTCTCGGACCGGCTCTTGCGCCGGGGCAAGCCTGCGTTGCATTCACGTTCGTGTGTCGGGCTTTTTAAAGACAGGAATCGCAGATTTCGCAGATTGGTTATCAGCCGCTTAAAGCCCTGGTGACTTACGCGGCGATGGTGACAAATAGCCGCCCGAAGGGCTGGTTTGAATCAATCTGTGCAATCTGCGAAATCTGCGGTTCGCGTCAATGAACGAACCCCTGCACTCTAAGACTTGCCCGAATTCGCGTTTATCCGCGTTCGTTTGCGCACTCGTTTCACGAAATCGAAGCCCGTTACCCGTCGTCGGCCTCGATCTTGGCCCAGGTATCGCGTAGCGGCACGATTCGGTTGAACACCGGCTTGCCCGGGGCATGATCGTGGCGATCGGCCACGAAATAGCCGATACGCTCGAACTGAACCCGGTATTCCGGCTCGACCGTGGCCAGATCGGGCTCGATCGTGCAGTTTTCGTATACCGTGAGCGAATCGGGGTTGAGGTCGTCGAGCATGTCGCGATCGCCGCGGCCCGGATGTTCCGCCGCGAACAGGCGGTCGTACTGGCGCACCGTGGCTTTCTTGCCGTGGCTCGCCGATACCCAGTGGATAACGCCCTTGGGCTTGATGCCGTCCGCCGGATTGTCGCCGAGGGTGTCGGGGTCATAGGTGCAATGCACTGCCACGATCTCGCCGGCGTCGTTCTTGACCACATCGGTGGCTTCGATCACATAGGCATTGCGCAGGCGTACGCGCTTGCCCAGCACCAGGCGCTTGTATTTCTTGTTGGCCTCTTCGCGGAAATCCTCTTTCTCGATCAGGATTTCATGCGTGAACGGCAGCGTGCGCTCGCCCAGATCGTCGCGGTTGGGGTGCCCGGCGGCCACCAGCTGTTCGACGCCGTCTTCCGGGTAGTTGGTGATCACGATCTTGAGCGGATCGAGCACGCACATGGCCCGCGGCGCATTGTTGTTCAGGTCGTCGCGGATGGCGTGTTCGAGCATGGCCGCATCGACCACGCCGTCGCTGCGCGCTACGCCGATCGTTTCGCAAAAGTTGCGAATCGAGGCCGGCGTATAGCCGCGCCGACGAATGCCCGCCAGGGTGGGCATGCGCGGATCGTCCCAGCCGTCGACCACCTGCTCGTCGATCAGGCGCTTGAGCTTGCGCTTGCTGGTGACGGTGTAGTTGAGGTTGAGACGGCCGAACTCGGTCTGCACCGGACGGGCCGGCACCGGCAGATGTTCGATGAACCAGTCGTAGAGCGGGCGATGATCCTCGAATTCCAGGGTACAGATGGAATGGGTCACGCCTTCGATGGCGTCCGACTGGCCGTGGGCGAAATCGTAGGACGGATAGATACACCAGGCATCGCCGGTCTGGTGATGTGTCGCATGCCGGATGCGATAGATCACCGGGTCGCGCAGGTTCATGTTGCCCGCGGCCATATCGATCTTGGCGCGCAGCGAGGCCTGGCCTTCGCCGAACTCGCCGGCGCGCATCCTTTCGAAGGCGGCGAGGTTCTCTTCCGGCGTGCGATCGCGGTAGGGGCTGTTCGTGCCCGGCGTGTTCCAGTCGCCGCGGTATTCGCGTGCCTGCTCGGAGGTCAGCTCGTCGACATAGGCATCGCCGTTTTCGATCAGGTGCAGCGCGTATTCATAAAGCGTATCGAAATAATCCGAGGTGAAGCGGACGTGGCCATCCCAGTCGAAGCCGAGCCAGTGCACGTCTTCCTGGATGGAATCGATGAAGGCCTGTTCCTCTTTTTCCGGATTGGTGTCGTCGAAACGCAGCCGGCAGCGCCCGCCGAAGTGTTCGGCCAGGCCGAAGTTCAGGCAGATCGATTTCGCGTGGCCAATATGTAGAAAACCGTTCGGCTCGGGCGGAAAGCGTGTCACCACCTCGCCCACGTGATCGCCGCGTTCGATCTGCTCGGCGATCATGTTGCGTACGAAATTGTTGCCGGATTTGGACGTCGACGCTGCGTTATCGCTCATAAATGCCACCCGCGCTCGTGCCCGCAAGCCGAACGAAATACAAAAAACTCAGGTCGGAATTATAACGGCTTGGGCCTTCACTTTCGGCGCTGCGACATTGCGCGCCCGTATTCGGTAAGCGCTGCCGGCCCCGACCCACGCAGCTGGAGGGTACACCCCTGGCCGTGCCCGCGACGCCGGCAATACGTCGTCGATGACGGGGCCGGTGTATCCAGGCCAAAGAAAAGGCCGACCCCAAGGCCGGCCTTTTGTTTTGGTCAGAGCGTTGTGCGAATCAGCCGGTCGCGCTTTGCGTCGTCTTCTTGCGCCGCTTGGCGGTACTTTTTGACGTCGAAGACTTGTCATCGGCGACGGCCTCATCCTGGGCGGGCGTATCGCGATCGCCGTAGGTCTCGCGCAGTTCGTCCAACGTTTCGCCAGCATAAACGGCCAGCCGCTGCATCGACGGCAGGGTTTCCCGGCAGCCGATAAAGCCAAAGCCCAGCGTATCGCCGTAGCCGTGCACGGTGATATTGAGCGCCTGACCATGGGTGACCAACGAGGTCGGATAGAACGCCTCCATCTGCGCACCGTGGATATAGAGCGGGCCTTCCGGGCCGGGCAGATTCGATACCGTGACGTTGAACACCGGCCGCGTGCGCCCGCCCATGCCGGTGACCAGCGACAGGACATAGGGCGCCATCAGCGCGACCGTGTACTGGGTGATGGCTGCCGCCGAGAGTTTGCTCAGCTCGTTTTTTGCCCGCCGCGTCGAAAGCGCGACCGCCTGTAGCCGTTCCGGCGTCGATTCGATATCGGTTGCAAGATTGGCCACGATGAAGGTCAGCGCGTTGCCTTCGTCCTGGTCGTCGGCCGGGCGTACCGAGACCGGAATGCCGGCGGTCAGCGGCTTGCTCGGCAGTTCGCCGATCTCGCGCAGATACCGCCGCAGCGCGCCGCCGCAGATCGTGAGCACGATATCGTTGACCGTCACGCCGGCGTTGTGGGCCAGGCTGCGGCATTCGGCCAGCGAATAGAGCTGCGTGGCATAGCGCCGCTGCGACTGAATACGGCTGTTGAGCAGCGATGACGCCGACGAGAACGGCAGGCCGGCCGTGCCGGTTTCCGAACGCGCGCTCTTGAGCATGCTGCGCACCACGCGCGCAAAACCCGGCAAGGACCCCACCTGCTCGGCAGCACCGCCCATCAGCTCGGCTACAGCCCGGTACATGCCCGGCCGTGTTTCGCCAGGCGAACGCTTGCGACGCTTTTTCGGCGGCAGCGCCCAGAACGGCGGGCGCTCGGTATCGTTGGGGTCGTCGGCGAGCGCCTTGGCGAGCTGGCGCATGCCGGCCACTCCGTCGAGCAGCGAATGGTGCAGCTTGATATAGAGCGCGAAGCGATTGCCTTCGAGCCCTTCGATGAGATGCGCCTCCCACGGCGGGCGCCGGAAATCGAGCGGATGGCTGTGCAGACGTGATGCAAGCTCGCCCAGTTCGCGTTCACCACCGGGGGCCGGCAGGGCCGAATGCCGGAAGTGGTATTCCACGTCGATCTCGTCGAGCAGCTCCCACTCCGGCGCGACGGTACGCAGCGCGCCCGGGCGCAACCGGTGGTTCCAAGGCGAATAGGCCTGCGAGAACTGATGGTAATGCTCGACGATACGGCGCGGCAGGTCCTTGGGGGCACCGTCGGGAATCTGGAACGTGAGCAGGCCGCCGACCTGCATCGGCGCATTCTCGGTTTCCACATTGAGCCAGGCCATATCGACCAGGTTCAGGCGTTTGGTCTCCATCAACGTGTCTCCTGTTCGCACACGATTCCGGACATTGATCGGCCGGCACGATTTGTCACCCGCATCGGCCGGGCCATGCCACCGCGTTTTTTTGAAAATCGATATTTTTATTATGCCCAATCATCGTGAACGCGGCCGCGCAACGCAAGTCCTACGCCTGACGCTCACATGCGTACTTTGCGCTCTTTGCCGCGCCCGCGCACCTACCGCGAATTATTCCAGGCACGACAAGACGCGCCGTACCGCGCAGATACGGCGCCTGTCGTACGGCATGGCAGACGCTTCAAAGCCCGGTCGGCCCGAAGCCGTCGTATATCAGCCGATAGCGGCCACGATGAACAGCGCCAGCACGCACAGCAGCCCGCCCGACCAGATCAGGCTGCGCAGGGTGGCCCGGTCGCTGATATAGCACCACCCATAGATCAAGCGCAGCACGATGAAAAGCACGGCGAAGAAGTTGATCGCGCCGATCGCGCCGCCCGAGATCACGGCAATAATTACCGCCGCCGCGAACGGCGGAAACGCCTCGAAGGAGTTCAGCTGTGCCCAGTAGGCGCGTTTCTGAGCGCCCTCGACCTGCTCGAGCCACTGCCGCGGGTAGCGGTTTTCTTCCAGACCCATCTTGTTGCGGCCCGCGAGCTTTGCGTACAGCACGAAGCCGAAGGGCATGAGCGCGGCAATAAGCACGCACCAGTAAGCCAGAATCATCACTATCTCCTTGCTTTGGTTATTGTCGACAGAGCTGACGGCCTACCGGCGCGCGCTTTCCATAACGATTATGCGCCGCGCTGATCGATGGGACGGAAATCGCGTACTTCCGGGCCCACATATTCCGCGTTCGGACGGATCAGCCGGTTGTCGGCACGCTGTTCGAAAATGTGCGCGCCCCAGCCGGTCAGACGCGAGATCACGAAGATCGGCGTGAACAGCTGCGTGGGGATGCCGAGGAAGTGGTACGCCGTCGCATGGTAGAAGTCGGCGTTCGGGAACATGCCCTTTTCGTCGAGCATGACCTGCTCGAGGCGTTCGGAGATCGCATACAGGTTCTGCTTGTAGGGATCGTCGCCGGCGAGCTTTTTCGACCACTCCTTGATGATGCCGTTACGCGGATCGGCCTTTTTATAGACGCGATGGCCGAAGCCCATGATCTTTTCCTTGTTCTCCAGCATCTTCTTGAGGCCGGCTTCGGCGTCGTCCGGATCCTTGAAGGTCTGGATCAGCTCCATGGCCTTTTCGTTGGCACCGCCGTGCAGCGGACCACGCAGCGCGCCGATCGCGCCGGTCACGGCCGAATAGAAATCCGACAGCGTCGCGGTGATTACACGCGCGGTGAAGGTGGAAGCATTGAACTCGTGCTCGGCATAGAGGATCAGCGACGTCGACATGCACTTGATCGCGTCCTCGCTCGCCTTCTCGCCGTGCAGCAGATGCAGGAAGTGGCCGCCGATCTTGTCGTCGTCGGTATCCACATCGATGCGCTTGCCCGATTCCACGAAGTGGTACCAGTACATCAGCATCGACGGAAAGCTCGCCAGCAGGCGATCGGCCACGTCGTTCTGCTGTTTGGCGGCATCGTTTTCCTGTTCGATGGTGCCCAGCACCGAGGCACCCGTGCGCATGACGTCCATCGGGTGAGTGTCGCGCGGCAGCACTTCCAGCGCGGTTTTCACGCCGTCGGGCAGGCCGCGCATGCCGGCCAGACGCTTCTTGTAGGCGTCCAGCTGGCTCTGCGTGGGCAGCTCGCCGTAGAGCATCAGATAGGCGACTTCCTCGAATTCGGCCTTGGCGGCCAGATCCTCGATCAGATAGCCGCGATAGGTCAGGCCCACGCCCTTCTTGCCGACGGTACAGATAGCCGTCTTGCCGGCGGTGACACCGGCCAGACCGGCCGTGTTTTCAGTCTTGCTCATTACCCGAAACTCCTGGGATTGTTCTTGAATCGACGTGTGGCTTGCGCCGTTTTCAGGCCTGGATATCGACCACAGTGCGGCCGGTGTTCTCACCCGCCATAATGGTGTCGCACACGCCGTGAACGTCGGCCAAGCCTACGGTTTGGTTCGCGATGGTGTCCAGATGGGCCGGCTTCTGGGCACCGGAGAGGTTGGCCCAGATTTCCTCGCGCCAGGCGTTCGGGCATTCCACCGAATGAATGCCCAGCAGCGATACGCCGCGCAGGATGAACGGCATCACCGTGGTCGACAGCTTGGGCCCGCCGGCCAGGCCGATCGCGGCCACGTTGCCGTAGGGCTGGACCTGGGCCACGATATTGGCGAGCAGATCGCCGCCGACCGCATCGATCGCGCCGGCATAGACCGGTTTGCCCAGGGGCTTGCCTTCGAGATCGAGCGCGTCCGGGGTGATCACATCGGTCGCGCCGAGCTGCTTGAGAAAGTCGCCTTCGGCCTCGGCCTTGCGCGAGACGGCCACTACTTCATAGCCGGCCTGAGCGAGAATATCGATCGCGAACATGCCCACGCCGCCGGTCGCGCCGGTCACCAGCACCGGGCCGTCCTCGGGTTTCTGAAAGTTGTCGGTCATGCGCTTGACCGCCATGCCCGCGGTGAAGCCCGCGGTGCCGAGCGCCATGGTCTGCCAGAGCGTCAGGCCCTCCGGCTTTTTGACCACGCATTCGGCGGGGATACGCACGTACTCGGCCAGCCCGCCATCGCGGGTTTCGCTCATGAACCAGCCGGTGACGACCACTTCGTCGCCGGGCGAAAAGCGCTCGTCCTCGCTGGATTCGACCACGCCGGCGACATCGATGCCGGCATTGAGCGGACGCTTGCGCGCGATCTTGCCCTTGCCGGTGATCGCCAAGGCATCCTTGAAGTTGAGCGAGGAGTAATGCGACTTGATGACGACATTGCCTTCGCTGAGCTCGTTGAGCTCCATGTCGGTGATGTCGGCGCGGGTGCCGTTGTCGGTATCGACGATGCGCAGTGCTTTCATTTTTGGCCTGTTCGTGACTAAGAACTCAGGCCGCCGTTTGTATCATATTGAACGACTGTTCGCCGTCGCTTGAGGCCTTGCCGGCTCGGGCGTAGGCTTGCCGGGGTTCAATTTCCAACGAGAACGATCTATGAGCGACAACGTATACAAATCCGTGGAACTGACCGGCTCTTCGGAAACCAGCCAGGAAGACGCCGTGCGCAAGGCCATCGCCGAAGCCTCGAAGACGATCGCGAACATGCGCTGGTTCCAGGTCACCGGCGTGCGCGGCCATATCGAGAACAACGAGGTCGCCCATTGGCAGGTCTCGGTGAAGGTCGGCTTCACCCTCGAAGACAAGGCCGGCTAATTACTGATACGGGAGTTGGAGCGTGAATAAAGGACCCGACTCGATGACCGACGACGCTCCAAGCCCGTGGCAGGGCGAGCTCGACCGGCGCGATCTCATTGAAGAGAACGCGCCGGTCGATCCGCTGGCCCTGTTCGACGACTGGTATGGCCTGGCCCAGCAGGCGGCCATGGTCGAACCGACCGCCATGACGCTGGCCACGGTCGATGCCAGCGGTCGTCCGTCGGCGCGCATCGTGTTGCTCAAGGGCTTCGATGCCCAGGGTTTTCGCTTCTATACCAATTACCTCAGCCGCAAGGGCGAGGCGCTGGCCGCGCATCCACAGGCCGCACTCGTGTTCTGGTGGGAAGCGCTCGAACGTCAGGTGCGTATCGAAGGTCGGGTACACAAGCTCGATGCCAGCGCATCGGATACGTATTTCGCGCGTCGCTCGCGCGGCAGCCGGCTGGGCGCGCACGCTTCGCCGCAAAGCCGGGTGATTGCCGACCGGGCCGAGCTCGAACAGCGCGTGGTGGATGTCGAAGCCCGCTTTGCCGAACAGGATGTGCCCCGCCCGGATCACTGGGGTGGCTATGCGCTAGTGCCCGATATGTACGAATTCTGGCAGGCACGTCGTAGCCGCCTGCACGACCGGCTGCGTTATCAGCGCAGCGGCGACCGCTGGCAGATCGATCGGCTCGCGCCCTAGCGCCTGTCGGCACGGGCTAACCCCAAACGAATAACGATCGGGCGGCGGCCAAGCCACGGCAATCCGGCGTCATGGTTCATGGGTTGGCTCGCTTACCTGATGCAACCACGCGGCACTCGCGATGCCTTGTCTTGCCGCGGCTTGGTCGCCGATGCGACGGCTTATCTCGCGACGACAGGCCCGAGCAGCCGTGGCTTCGTGCGCGACTGCGACCGGCCGAATTCGGTACAGTCTGCAGTTGCATGGACCGAATGCCGATATCGGTCGTACCGCTTTGATGGAACTGATGCTATGACTTTGTCCGCGCGCCTACGCCGGTATTCCCTTCTGAGTTTTGCGCTGGCCGTGCTGGGCTTCGGCCTTGCCGCGAGCGCCGCCCATGCCGCGATTTACGATATGCCGCCCGAAGGCTCGGATGTGGTCGGCAAGCTCCAGCACATCAAGACCGAGGAAGACGACACCTTCGTCAAACTCGCGCGCCGCTATAACGTGGGTTATCGCGAGCTGCGGCTGTCCAACCCCGACGTGGACCCATGGCTGCCCGGCGACGGCACGCCCATGGTGATCCCCACCCGCTACGTGCTCCCCAACGTGGCGCGCAAGGGCATCGTCATCAACATCCCGGAAATGCGGCTGTATTACTTCCCGCCCGAGGGCAGCGAATACGCCGGCAAGGTGGTGACCTACCCGCTGGGTATCGGCCGTGAAGGCTGGTCCACGCCGCTGGCGAAAACCACGGTTGTCCGCAAGAAGGCGGATCCGACCTGGACACCGCCCGCCTCGATTCGCGCGGAACATGAAAAGGCAGGCGACACGCTGCCCGCGGTCGTGCCCGCCGGGCCGGACAATCCGCTCGGCCAGCATGCGCTTTACCTGGGGCTGCCCTCGTACCTGCTGCACGGCACCAACAAACCGGCCGGTATCGGCCTGAAGGTGTCGCACGGCTGTATCCGGCTCTATCCGGAAGATATCGCGTCGCTGTTCGCGCTCGTGCCCACGGGCACGCCGGTGAATATCATCAGCGAACCGTACAAGATCGGCTGGGAAGGCAATACGCTGTTTATCGAATCGCACCCGCCGGATGCCAACGGCGATGCGCCGGTGCGTTCCTTTACGCCCTGGGTCGAAAGCCTGATTTCGGCGACGGCCGATCATCCCAAGGCGCCGATCGACTGGGATCGCGCCCAGGCCGTGGTCGAAAAAGCCGACGGCATGCCGGAACCGATCGGCGTGACCGTCGAACAACGCTAGCGGCTCAGTCTGGCGCGACCATCGTGTCGCGCTACCGGACAAAAAAAACCCCGCGCTAAGGCGGGGTTTTTCACGCGACGGCGCTCAGGCCGCCGTCGTTCGCGAACGCTTACTTGCGCTGCGAGGACTCGAACATACGCTCGATGCGCTGCGAGTTCGCCTGGCTGGCGGACTTGGCTTCCTGCGCGGTCTGCATGGCGCGGTTGGCCGTGCGCTGCGCTTCGTTGGCGGTCGACTGCGCGGATTCGGCCTTACGCATGGCCTGGTCAACACTGGACTGCATGCCATCGGAGCTGCTCGCGCAACCAGCAGCAGCAGCAACAACACCAACAACAAACGCGGATTTCAGCAGCGTCTTGGTCATAATAAGACTCCTGTCTTTCATTTCTTTCATATAAGGCCAGGCAAACCGCCTGACAGGGCGTCTATAAGCTATCACAGCCATACACTTTTGTAGATCATATTCTGCAGCCGAAAACAAATTCTTGTGCATGCGCGTATTCCGCGCGAGCATGCGCGCCCGACCAGCCCGGCTACGAGATTGCCCATGACAGATGCCGCCATTTTTTTCGACGAGGTCGTGAGCACCAACGGCAAGCGCATCGGCCACGTTACGCTCAATAACACGAGCGCACTCAACGCCTTGAGCCTGGACATGCTCGAGCCGCTGTACAAGCAGCTGACCGCCTGGGATGCCGACACCGAAATCGCCGCGATCTTCATCGACGCCAGCGGCGAAAAGGCCTTCTGCGCAGGCGGCGATATCGTGTCGCTCTACAAGGGCATGACCGGGCAGGGCGATCCGGATTATCCCGACCGTTTCTTCACTCTCGAATACCGGCTGTGCCACGCGATCCATATGCTCGCCACGCCCTGTATCGCCTGGGGCAATGGCCTGATCATGGGCGGCGGCATGGGCGTGTTCTCGGCGGCCTCACATCGAATTGTCACCGCAGCCTCGACCCTGTCGATGCCGGAAATCAAGATCGGCCTTTTTCCCGACTGTGCGGCCACCTGGTTTTTCAACCGCCTGCCGACACGACTCGGCCTGTTCGTCGCCCTGACCGGCGCCACGCTCGGCGCCCAAGACGCACTGGTAGCAGGCCTGGCCGATCGCGCCATCGACCACGCCGCCAAACAGACCGTCTTCGATGCCCTGACGCGTATCACCGACTGGAACCAGCCGCATGCCGCGGTCGATCGCGTGCTGCGCCAGCATGCCCGGGAACACCCGGCGGGCCTGGGCGAATCGAAACTGCTCGAACACGCCATGACCATTCGCGACGCCACCGATGCCGCCACCCTGGCCGGTATCGTCGCCGGCATTCGCAAACTCGCAGACGCCGAGGATCCCTGGCTGGTCGAAGCGGCTAGCAACGTAGAAAACGGTTGCCCGGTGACCGCCCACCTGATCTATCGCCAGCTGCGCGACGGCCGCTATCTGTCGCTCAAGCAGGCCGTGATGCGCGAACTCAAGATGGCATTGCAGTGCTGTCGCCACCCGGATTTCGCCGAAGGCGTACGCGCGCTGCTAGTCGACAAGGACCGCGAGCCGCAATGGATCTTCGAATCGGTAGCCGCCGTGCCCAGCGACTATGTAGACGCCCATTTCCGTGCCCCCTGGGACGGCGACCACCCGCTGCGCGACCTGCCGGACGTAAAGCCCTGAAGCGACGGCGGGTTTGATTCAACCCACTGCCGCGCAATTTTCATTGCGAGGCAGTGGGTTGCAGGCCGAACGGCTTCATCTTAGGCGCAGCTCGACCCAGATTCGCGCAGATCGAGAACTACAGGTTTGCAGGCCAGCACGCTGGCGACTGTGCTGCGCTTGAAATGCGGCATGCGACTGAACGCCCGACATGCGCTTTGCCGGAGTTACTTATCCAACCTGCGTGAATCTGCGTCGACCTGCGGACAAAGCCCTTTCCATATAACCGTTGTCGTCGCTATCCAAGCCACGCGCCGCGGCGCTACGGACTGTAGCGGTTATGGGCTGGCCGGTGGCGATGCCCACGTGCCATGCTCAATCCGCCTGGATCAGCGTTCGTTCTGCGATGCCGGCTGGCAATAGGTCGCGCTGGTGTCGCCGCTACCGTCCTGAATCGGCACCTCGCGTGAGCCTTCGCGCGCGCGGCATTCGGCCTGACGACGCGACGTTTCGGCGCGCAGACGCTCCTGCTCCAGCCGGTAGGCCTGGCGCGCGTTCTGTAGCCGCTCGATATCGGTGGAGAGGGTATTCGCATCGCGATTGTTGTGGCCACCGGGGCGGCGCGGCTCGGCCACGGCGTCGAAGGCATCGACCGGTTCGTCGAGCACGCTGGGCTGGGCCGGCTTCGGATCGCTGGCACAGGCCGTCATCAGCAGGCATGCACCAGCGGCGGCCGAGATCGTCCAGGCGCGCAGGTATGGAATGGCCATCACGTTCCCCCAAGAATGTTTGTGGATAAAAAGTCTAGAACAAAACGCGGCTTATTGGGGGCCCTGTCGACTAAGGGTCGATGTCATCTGCATACGCGGGGCGCACCTCGCGCATGCCGAAAAGCGATAAGATGGCGTTTCGGATTGAGCCCGCGAGTTCTCATGCAGAAGCTTCACGTCGCCCAGGTCTTTGCCGTCGATGCCGCGACCGCTTTCGATGTGGTCAGCGATCATGCCGGCTATGCCAGCCTGCCCGGTGTTCGCCATGCCTGGCTGCGCCGCGCCGGCGACCATCACCGCGACGGCGTCAACGCCGAGCGCGTGCTCGATCTGGGCGTAGCCCGAATCGTCGAGCGCATCACCGAATACGAGCCCGCCAGCGCGCTGGGCTATCGCATCATTTCGTCGCCCCTGCCCATCGTGCACCACGGCGCGCGCCTGACGTTCGAGCCGCTTGCGGGCAGCACGCCGCATACCCGCGTGCACTGGCGCTCGACCCTGGAGGCGATCACGCCCCTGGTCGGCCGCGGCGTGGAGTTCGCCGTGGCCCGTCAAATGGCGGTGGCCTATCGGCTGGCGTTGATGATCTGGGCGCGGCGGCTGCGCTAGGGCCGGTCCTGGGCGTTGCGTTCGCGCAGGGCGTCGCGGATCTCGGTGAGCAGCGTTTCCTGCACCGAGGGGGCCGGCGGCGCGCTGGGCGCTTCGGCTTCCTTGCGCTTGAGTGAGTTGATGGCCCGCACCACCAGGAATATCGCAAAGGCGACGATCACGAAACTGATGACGGTCTGAATGAATACGCCGTAGTTGAGCGTCACCGCCGGCGTGTCGCCGACCGCCTGACGCAAGGTCACGCTCAGGCCCGAGAAGTCGACGCCGCCGATCAGCAGGCCCAGCGGCGGGGAAATGATATCGGCGACCAGCGACGACACGATTTTGCCGAACGCGGTCCCGATGACCAGACCCACGGCCAGATCGATGACGTTGCCGCGTACGGCAAATGCCTTGAACTCACTCAAAAAACCCATGATTCGCTCCGGTTCTTGCAACGCATATGCGTTGGCGCGAATCATAGTCGGTGGCTTGACCGCGCGGTAGCTTCCTTATTCCCAGCCGATCGGCTCGTAGCCCTGCTCGGCCAGACAACGGTTCACATAGGCCCGATAGACCGGCGCCGGATCGTTGCGATCGAACATGCCGCGAATCAGCCCGGCGGTCGCACCGCCGGCCGCACCGGCGATCGCGCCACGGGTGGCGCTGCCATAGATGGCACCGCCGACGGCACCGCCCGCACCGCCAATGGCGCCGCTTTCGGCGGTACGCCGGGCCACGTTGCCCTTGGAATAATCCAGCCCGGCCGCATCGGCACGTTGCATGCAAGCCTGGATCGCCTGATTGCCGGCCGTTTCGCCGCGCTGCTGCAGGGTCGAATTGGGGTAGAGCACCGGTTTCTGGCTGGCACAGCCTGCAAGCGCCAGCAGCGCCGCCATGGCCAGCCCGAAACGCCATATCTTTGTTTGCATCGCGGTTATCTCGCTTGGCTACCGTAGGTCGTATGCAGATAGCGCACGATATCGGCAGATTCGTACATGCGCGTATCGGTATTGGGGTCGATAAGATAAGGCACCTGCAGGCGACCCGTTTCTTCCTGCATGACCTTGCGGTTACGCCCTTCGACCGGCGTATCGGCAAAAAATTTCTCGCGCACCCAGGGCGGGCCCATATCGGCGTTGACCGCCTTGCCCATGTTGCGCAGCACATAGGCCAGCTCCAACTCGCAGAGCGCTTCGCGCACGATGCGTGAAAACGGGCTGGATTCGAAGCTGTAGAGCTCCAGCGGCTGTGCCGGCGACGTGACCGCGCCAGCGCGCGCATTCGTGCCGGCAAACCCACGCAGCGCGCTCGCCGCGCTGGACCCTACCTGAGCGCGCAGGCCCGGCGCTTTCGCTTCGCGACGATGGCCGGTGCCATAGTTCTGGCGCAGATGGGCGATGATGTCGGCCGACTCGTAGAGCACATCCCCGGTGTTGTCGTCCACCAGCAACGGGAACTGGGCCCGCCCGCCAATGCGCTCGGCCTCGGGCCGCCAGCGCGTGCCGCCGCGGGGGCAGGGATGAATGATCGCGTCCAGGTCGAGTTCGGTGAGCGCTTCGCGCACCAACCGACAGAACGGGCAACCTTCGTATTCGTAGAGTTTGAGCATTGTCTCCGGCTGACGCGATGTGCGTGCCGCCTTGGTGCCACGCCAACCGCGGGCCGTGCTCGCGAGCGTGGACGTGAGTGCATTGATCAACTGCATTCCGGCGTCTCGTTGTATCGGGAATCTCTGCATAACCTCTCGCGGCTCGCGTTCGCCCTGAAAAGACTTTCAAGGTCGATGCGTTGCGACAAGGCGTCCGAGCGCAGCGCCTGCCTTACTGGCAGGTCAAGCTCGCACAACGCAGTCGCAGCGCATTTGAGGCCGAACCCTTTAGGGCAGGGGCTTTGCGCGCGCCTGGTCGACCACGACAGGTTGTGCAGAGATTCCCTCCAAAACGCGTATGTTACGCGCGCTTTCATGCACGAAGCTGAACGCCGCGACTTGTCGCCGCGCGCGCTGCTGGCCAGAATCCACGGCCCGTGCCACTCTCAGCATGAATCGGGCCAATACGATGGACAAGCACGACTTCGACTACGACTTGCCGGCCGAGGCCATCGCCCAGCAGCCGCTGGCCGAGCGCAGCGCCTCGAAGCTGCTTAGCCTGGACCGGCGCACGGGCGCGCTCATCGACGGCCGAATCAGGCAGCTGGTCGATCGCCTGGCGCCCGGCGATCTGCTCGTGTTCAACGATACGCGCGTGATCGCGGCACGCCTGTTCGGCCATAAGGCCAGCGGCGGCGCGGTCGAAGTGATGCTCGAGCGCATCCTCGATTCGACCCGTATTTCAGCCAAGATCCGAGCCAACAAGCCGCCGCGGGCGGGCAGCGTGATCGAAATTGGCGCTACAACGCTACAGGTCGACGCCCGCGAAGGCGAGCTGTATACCCTGGCGCAGACCGGCGGCGACAGCATTGCCGACATGCTCGACACGCACGGCCACGTGCCGCTGCCACCCTATATCCGGCGTGAGGACACGCCGGCCGATCGCAGCCGTTACCAGACGGTCTGGGCACGCCATGACGGCGCAGTGGCCGCGCCTACCGCGGGCCTGCATTTCGATAAGGCCCTGCTGGCCGCGCTCGAACAACGCGGCGTCGAATTCGGCTATGCCACGCTGCATGTGGGTTCCGGCACCTACCAGCGCCTGCGCGAGGGCGATCTGGCCGATCAGCGCCTGCACGCCGAACGCGTCCACGTTCCGGCCGTGCTATGCGAGCAGATCGCGGCCGCCAAGGCACGCGGCGCACGCGTGGTGGCGGTTGGCACCACCGTGGTGCGCAGCCTGGAAAGTGCGGCCCGCCAGGCCGGCAGCGAAGGCCGGATCGCCCCCTTCGAGGGCGAAACCGCGCTGTTTCTCAAACCCGGCGACGCCTTTCACGTGGTCGATGCCATGGTCACCAATTTTCACGAGCCGCAGTCGAGCCTGCTGATGCTGGTCAGCGCCTTTGCCGGGCGCGACAACGTCTTCGCCGCCTACGAGCATGCCAAGCGTTCGGGCTATCGGTTTCTCAGCTACGGCGATGCCATGTTCATCGGCTAGGAAACGCTAGACGGCACGGCCCAGGCCCACGCGCCGTACCCAGGCTTCGATCAGGCTATAGGCGCCGAAGGCGAGTACGCCCGCGCCCAACGCACCAAGCAGCACCCGACCGTAGTTCTGCTGCTGCACCCAGAGCATCACCCCTTCGATGCCTCGTGCTTCGGAGGCATCGAGCGTGAGCGCGGCGTTGATGACGAACGCGCCGATGCCCACGAACAACAGCCCGCGTGCAATCAGCCCCACCCGGCTGACCGGGTCGATCCAGCGCATCATTGCGGGCGGGGCGTCGAACCAGCGCCGAAAACCGGCGGTCCAGCCCTTGTGGATATGCGCAATACCGGCCCCGGCCACGATCACGCCGCCGAGAATGACCAGCGCCGGACCAAACGGCCAATCCAGAGTGCGCGATACCGCGCTCTGTACCGGCTTGCTGGAACTGTCGCTCAAATGCATGGCGATCTCGACGCAACCGAACGCCAGCGATGCATGCATGATCGCGCTCACGAGCAGGCCGACGCGCACCACCAGGCCACCCGGCTTCCAGCCGTGCCCGTCCACATCCAGCGATGTCTGCACCAGCCGCCAGACACTGTAGGCGGCCAGGCCCAGGGCCACACCGAACAGGACGATCTGGCCACCGGAATGGGTGCTGACCTCCTGCATCGCGCCGCGTACATCGCGGGCCTGTTCGAACTCCAGCGCCGCGTTGATGGCGAGCACGCCGACGGTCACATAGACCAGTCCACGTGCGGCATAGCCGATACGTGCAATCCAGCGCACGCCGGCACGGGTATAAGTCATTCATTCACCCTTTCGAGCCCGTTGAGCTCATGGATTTACGTCACATCCCTGTAACACCGTCGGTATACTCGCCCCACGCTTAAACGCCCGGTCTTCCCATGACGCCATTGCCATTCTGGCAACTGTTGCTCGGCTTTGCCTGCCTGCTGGTGGTCGGCCATATCGTGGCCTGGTGGATATGGCGCGCGTTGGAGTTTTCCGGACCGCGCCTGGGCCGGGGCCTCACCGGCCTGGCGTATCGACGCAAGTTCCTGGCCAGCTTGCAACGCCGGGCGCCGAAAACGACGCGCATCGTCGGTGCACGCCTGAGCGTCGATCGATTTTCCGGCCTGCCCCTGACCCTGTTCGTCGCGCTCGCACTATATCTGATCGTACTCGCCGCGGGCCTGCTCGAAGACCTGTTCGAAGGCGAAGAGCTCGTTCAATTCGACCAGCACGTCAACGAAGCGCTGGCCGTGCTGCGCGACCCGAGCTTTCTCAAGCTCGTGAACGGCATTACCTCGTTGGCCAACCTGGAAACGCTGGTGGCGATCACGATCGTCTCCATCGGCTTTCTGTGGGCGCATCGGCGTTTCAGTTATATCCCGGGGCTGCTGCTCACCGTGATCGGCTCGCAGTCGATCGCCTATATCGGCAAATACGCCATCGACCGCGACCGCCCCGATTTTCTCACCTTCGCCAGCGCCAGCACGCCGTCGTTTCCCAGCGGCCACGCCACCGGCGCGATCGCGGTCTACGGCTTCATTATCTATGCCATCGCCCGCGACATGCCCGGCGTGCGCCGGCGCTTCGAGCTGGGCTACTGGGGCTGTGCGCTGATCGCCTCGATCGCCGCCAGCCGGGCGATTCTGTCGGTGCATTTCGCCAGCGACATCGCCGCCGGCCTGTTGGTAGGCGGCTTCTGGCTGCTATCGGGTTTTGCGCTTACCGAATACCTGCGCCAGCGCAATGGCGCCCCGTTGAGCGCGCGCTAAACCCAAGCGGCACGCGCCATCGCGGCGCGGCCGAGAACGCTATTTTTCGTCCGGATGTTCGGCTGCATCGCGCTCGAACTGCTCCTCGAGCTCCTGCGCGGCCTCCATGACCAGCTTGGCATAGCGGGTTTCGTCGTCGGCCGCTTCGTAATGCTCGAACAACCGTTTTTCGTCGTGGCTGCGAAACAGGCGCTTGGCGCGATGGATTTCATCGGACTTCAAACCGAGCATGCGCATGGCGTCGCCCGCCAGTTCCAGACTGGACAGGAACGTCTCGCGCTGGAGCACGGTGATGCCCAGATCCATCAGCTCGTAGGCATGGCGACGATTGCGTGCCCGCGCGATGATCTTGAGATGCGGAAAATGCTCGCGCACGGCCCGCGCGGTCGCCAGCGACGCCTCGCGGTTGCCGATGGCCAGCACGAACACCTTGGCTTCCTCGGCCTTGGCAGCACGCAACAGCTCCAGGCGCGAGGCATCGCCGTAATAGACCTTGTTGCCGTACTTGCGTACGAAATCGACTTGATGAACGTTGATTTCGAGCGCGGTGAAGCCGATATGCTTGGCGCGCAGCATGCGTGCCACGATCTGGCCCACACGGCCGAACCCCGCGATCAGTACCGGGTGCTCGGAGCCGTCCGGCGTATCGAAGGTCGGCTCGCTCTTGGGCGTACGCCAGTCGTTGTAGTAGGCCACCAGCTTCACGAATAGCGGCGTGAGCACCATCGACAGGGTCACCGTAGCCACCAGCAGATCGGCCTCGGCCTGTACGAACAGACCGCCGGCCACCGCCGTCGACAGAATCACGAAAGCGAACTCACCGCCCTGGGGCAAAAACGCCGCCAGGCCCCGCGATGCGCTCCAGCTCAAACGGTGACGCCGGGCGAGAATGAACAGAATGGCGGCCTTGATGCCGATCAGCCCCAGGGTCAGTCCCAGCAGGAATAGCGGCTGGGCCGCGATCAGGCCCAGGTTGATCGACATGCCCACGGCAATGAAGAACAGCCCCAGCAGCAGATCCTTGAACGGGTCGACGTTGGCCTCGAGTTCGTGGCGATATTCCGAATCGGCCAGCAGCACGCCGGCCACGAAGGCGCCAAGCGCTACCGAAATACCGGTGGCGTTCATCACCACTGCCGTGCCCACCACGATGAGCAGGGTCATGGCGGTGAATATCTCGGGCATGCGCGTGGCCGCCACCAGCCGGAAGATCGGGCGCAGCAGATAATGGCCGCCTACCACCATCGCCGCCATCACCAGCGCGATCTTGGTGGTCTCCCAGAGCGCGCCCAGAAAACTCACCGATTCGCTGCCCGAAGACAACAGCGGCAAAAGCGCCAGAATGGGGATTACGGCCAGATCCTGGAACAGCAGGATGGCGAACGCCGCGCGGCCGTGCTTTGCAGTCAGCTCACCGCGCTCGGCCAGCAGCTGTAGAGCGAACGCCGTGGACGACAGCGCCAGGGCCAGACCGGCCACGATGGCGGGTGCGACCGGCAGATTCAGCAGCAGCGAGGCAGCCAGCGCCAGCGCGGCCGCACTCAGCCCCACCTGCATGCCGCCCAGGCCGATGATCGTCTTGCGCAGCGCCCAAAGGCGCCTGGGCTGCATTTCCAGGCCGATGATGAACAACAGCAGCACGACGCCGAATTCGGCGATATGCAGTACATCCTCGACTTCGCTGATCAGCCCCAGACACCAGGGGCCGATAACGACACCGGCGCCCAGATAGCCCAGCACCGACCCCAGGCCCAGACGTTGGGCGATCGGCACCGCAATCACGGCCGCGGCTAGAAAGATCGCGATTTCCTCGAGTAACGGCTCCACCCTGACTCCCTGTCGCTCGCCGCTATGGCGATACTTTTGGCTCGACGTTGAAAACGGCCCGACACGCCGGCCGGCTCGAAACCGCTCAATCATAGCGTAGGCATGAACGCATGGAACGGCCAGCGCTGCCCGCCTGCAACGACGCAACCCGACAGGCGCCGCAGTTGCTAAGCTCGGCCCAAGACCCAGCGAAACCCGAGCGACCATGAGTCAAACCACGCCCGCCACCGGGGCGGTTGCCCGCCAACAGGCGATCTATAGTGCGGGCATGTCCGGCAGCCGGCCCACCGTGCCGATCGACTATGCCGCGCTGGAGGCCGCCGCCGAAAAAGCCATGTCCGAAGAAGGCTATGCCTATATCGCGGGCGGCGCCGGGCGCGAATCCACCATGGCCGCCAACCGACGCGCCTTCGAGCGCTGGCGTATCGTGCCGCGCATGCTGCGCGATGTGGCAACACGCGACACGTCTGTCGAACTGTTCGGGCGACGCCTGGCCAGCCCGTTCCTTCTGTGCCCGATCGGCGTGCTGGAAATGGCCCATGCCGAGGCCGATATCGCGGTCGCACGCGCGGCGGCGGCACGCGGCGTGCCGATGCTTTTCTCCAATCAGGCCAGCCGGTCGATGGAGGATTGCACCGCGGCCATGCAGCAGCTGCAAGCCGACGCGCCGCGCTGGTTCCAGCTGTACTGGTCGAAGTCCGATGCGCTGGTGGAATCGCTGGTCGCACGCGCCGAGGCCTGTGGCTGCGAGGCGCTGGTGGTCACGCTCGACACCACCCTGCTGGGCTGGCGATCACGCGATCTGGACCTGGCCCATCTGCCGTTTCTGCTGGGCCAGGGCATCGCCCAGTACACCTCGGACCCGGTCTTTCGGGCCAGCTTGTCCGCGGTGCCGGACGACGGTCCGCGCCCGAAGATCAACACGCGCACGCTGCGCAACGTCATCGCAGCCGCCCGTCATTACCCTGGTTCGAGCCTGCGAGCGCTCACCAGCGGCCAGGCGTTGGCCGCGGTACGCCAGTTCATCGCCACCTATTCGCGCCCGAACATCACCTGGGCGGATCTGGCCTGGCTGCGCCAGCGCACCAAGCTGCCGATCGTGCTCAAGGGCGTTCTCGACGGCGACGACGCCCGGCTGGCGGTCGAACACGGCATCGACGGCCTGATTGTTTCCAACCACGGCGGCCGCCAGGTCGACGGCGCCCGTGCGAGCCTGGATGCACTGCCCGAAATCGTCGCCGCAGCGCCGCAGCTGCCGGTGATTCTGGATTCCGGCATCCGCGGCGGCGCGGATGTGTTCAAGGCGCTGGCGCTTGGCGCGCGGGCGGTGGGCATCGGCCGGCCGTACGCCTACGGGCTGGCGATCGACGGCGAAGCGGGCGTGGGCCAGGTTCTGGACAACCTGGCCGCCGATTTCGAGCTGACCATGGCGCTGGCCGGCTGTCGCGACATCGATGCGATCCGGTCCGGCACGACCCGGCTCGTGCGCGACGACGACGTCGCGGGCTGAATCGGCGCGCGATGTTCGAGTTCTTTCCCTGGCTGATCGGGCTGGCGCTGGCCGCGCTGTTCTGGTGGCAGTCGCTGGGCGCGCGCTGGGCGGCCCGTCGGGCGGCGCTGGCGGCCTGCGAGAACGCGGACGTAACGTTCATCGACGAACTGGCCTTTCAGCGCATATCGCTGGCGCGCGGCACGCTCAAACGCCGCTATCGCTTCGAGTTCTACCGCCGCGGCGACCGCCGCTATGCCGGCTATGTGGATATGCACGGCCAGCGCGTGGCCCATATCGAGATGGAGCCGTACCCGCTGTGATCGCGGCGCCTATCCCGCCTGGCGCGGATCGGTTTCGGCCACCATCGGCTTGTCCTTGAAGCGCGCCTTGAGTTCGAGCAAAGGTGCGTGGCCCGAGAAATCGAACAGCTGGCGTAGTTCCGCCCAGTCGATCAGGCAGTACAGACAGATGCTCGGATAGTGCCAGGCATCGAATACCCCTTCGGCGGCCATGGCGGACAGGGCATCGATGGAGCGCTCGATACGCTCGTGCTGCAGGCCGTAGAACATGATGTCGCTGTCGGTGGCCAGGCCCGACTTCTTGGACAGGGCGATGGTCACCATCGAGTCGTTGGCGGCATCGATGAGCGTGAGCTGGTTCTCCTGCGCCCAGGACAGCTCCGTAAAGCCCATCTTCGGCGACAGATAGCGCGCGATCACGCGCGAGTCGTACACCGACTGCTGCTCGTCGATGAGCATCGGGATCTTGAGCGCCGGGTTGTTGCGACGCAGTTCGTCGCGGTCGGCACCGTAGATATCCAGACTGGCGAACTCGTAGTCGCTGCCGCCCAGCAGCAACCGTATGCGGCGAACATAGGGCGAAGTCGACGAACCGATGAGTTTCATGGGCAGGCCTCGTCTGCGGCGTGCGAAATAGGCCCCCAGTCTACAACCTTGTCCCGCTCCGGCTAGACTAGGCCCCAAAGCCTTCAATTCCCGAGCGCATGAGCCATACGCCCGACGCCGAGATCACCCTGCGTTTTCTGGCCGAACCTTCCGACGTCAATTTCGGCGGCAACGTGCATGGCGGTAACGTCATGAAATGGATCGATCATGCCGGCTATACCTGTGCCGCCAACTGGAGCTCGGCCTACTGCGTGACGGTATACGTGGGCGGCATTCGCTTTCTCAAACCGATCAGCGTGGGCGATCTGGTCGAACTCAAGGCCGAACTCATGCATACCGGTCGTACCAGCATGCATATTTCGGTAAGCGTGCATGCCCGCAATCCGCGCGACCGGCAGCGACGCTTCACCACCCACTGCATCCTGGTGTTCGTGGCCCTGGGCGACGACGGCAAGCCCGTGAACGTGCCGACCTTCGAGCCGATCAGCGATCAGAGCAAACGCTTGAATGCCTATGCCAAACGCATGATCGAGCTGCGCGAACAGCTGCGCGCCGAGTCCCAATCCTTTCTCGACGTCATGGACGGCTGACCCTCATCACACAGCGAACGCCGGGGCCACGCGTGCTGGCGCCGACGCGCTCGGCGGAACCCTCGGCGTCGCCGTCTGTCTTGTCTTTCGAATTCACGAAGAGTGCCCCATGAATCGACGTAACCTGTTGAAGGCATCGATGGCGTTGACCGCCCTCGGGCTGCCCGCCTTCCCGGCGTTTGCTCACGCTGCGAGAACCGACCCGAGCGGCGAGCCGTTCGATTTCGATCGCCTCAAACAGCGGGCCAAGGAACTCGCCGGCCGGCCCTACCGTGACAACGCAGAAACGCTGCCGCCCACGCTGGCTAATCTCGAGCCGCTGAAATATCAGCAGATTCAGTACGATCCCAAATACGCCATCTGGCGCGACGCGCCCGATACCGACATGACCCTGCGTTTTTTCCATGTCGGCATGCAGTTCAACCTGCCCGTGCGCATGCACGTGATCGACCCGGATACCCAGCACGCCCACGAAGTGCATTTCGATCCAAAGCGTTTCAGCTACGACGGCTCGGGCATCGATCAGGCCCAGCTCAAGGGCCACGATTTCGGCTATGCCGGCTTCAAGCTCATGCGCGATAACGACGCCAGCGCCACCCACGAGGCCGGCGCGTTTCTGGGCGCGAGCTATTTTCGCTTTCTGGACAAGAACAACCAGTACGGCATTTCCGCGCGCGGCCTGGCGATCGATACCGCCACCGAGCAGACGGAGGAATTCCCGGATTTCGTGGCGTTCTGGTTCGAACAGCCGCACGACGACCAGCAGGCTATCGTCTATGCGCTGCTCGACTCGCCGGCCGTCGCCGGCGCCTATCGCTTCAAGATCGACCTGACCGAGCAGGGCACGGTCATGGACATCGACATGGAGCTGCATACCCGCCACCAGATCGGCCGCCTGGGCATTGCCCCCATGACCAGCATGTTCCTCAAGGGCACCAGCCAGGCCCAGGCCCGCGATACGATTCATCCCCAGATCCACGATTCCGACCGCCTGGAAATGTGGCGCGGCAACGGCGAGTGGGTGTGCCGGCCGCTGTTCAACCCGAAGACCCTGCAATACAACGCCTTTCCCGACGAGAATCCGCGCGGCTTCGGGCTCGTTCAGCACGATCACGATTTCGACAACTATCGCGACGACGTGGCCTGGTACAACCGCCGCCCGAGCCTCTGGGTGGAGCCGACCAGCGACTGGGGCAAGGGCCAGATCGCGCTGTTCGAGCTGCCCACCGTGGGCGAGACGGTCGACAACATCGGTGCGTTCTGGATTCCCGACGAACCGGTGACCGGCAACCAACAGCTCAATTTCAGCTACAAGCTGTACTGGCTGCCGCTGCCGCCGGTCGCGCCCACGCTGGCCCAGGTGGAAAAGACCTGGTCGGGCATGGGCAACGTGCCGGAAGGCTGGATTCCGGGCGATCGCTCGCCCGCGGAGTATGCGCGCCGCTTCGCGGTGGACTTCGTCGGCGACCCGCTCGACGAGCTGCCCGGCGATACCCAGGTGGAAGTGCAGGTCGAAGTCTCGCGCGGCAAGCTGGGCATGGTCCAGGCCCGCCGCTTCGAACCGATCAAGGGTTATCGCGCCATCTTCGACTGGGTGCCCGACAGCCGTTCTGACGAAGCGGTATCGATTCGGCTGTACCTGCGCGCCGGCGACCGCCCGCTCACCGAAACCTGGCTCTACCAGTGGGTGCCACCGAAATCCGACGAACGCTACTACTAGAGGGACTCATCGTCTGCGACGCCGACCGCCCAAGATATAGCCTGCCGCGCCTGCCCCACGGCGTGGTGCGCAGCCGGCACATACCGCGGCGGCCATGAAGACGCTGCTGTTATCGCTGCTCTGGCGCGTGCCGTTGGCGCTTGCGGTGCTGCTGGGCAGCGGCTGGGGCGCGCTGGCGCTTTATTTCCGCGGTCCGGAAAGCCTGGCGCTGCGCGCGCTGTTGATCACGCTCTGGCTTCTGCCCGCGCTGGCGGCGCTGCTCGGCATCGCGCTGGTCCGCTCGGGACCGTTGGCCCTGGCCGGCCCGGCCCTGTTCGCCTTCGTGGCCCTCGTGCTGGGTCTGTGGTGGCATACGATCACGCCCAGCTACGAGCGCGACTGGGCCCCCGACGTCGCCCGCCTGCTGCACGCCACGCGCGAGGGCGATATCGTCACCCTCGATAACGTACGCAACTTCGAGTGGCGTACCCGCGAGGATTTCGATGCCCACTGGGAAAGCCGCCGGTACGACCTGTCCGAGCTCGAGAGCGCCGATCTGATCGTGTCCTACTGGATGGGCCCGACGATCGCCCACACGCTGGTCAGCTTCGGCTTTACCGACGGCCGGCATCTGGTGTTCTCGGTCGAGGTCCGGCGTACCCGCGGCCAGAGCTTCTCGGCGATCGGCGGCTTCTTTCGTCAATCCGAGCTGGTGCTGGTCGCCGCCGACGAGCGCGACATCATCCGTACGCGCAGCAATGCCCGCGGTGAATCGGTCTATCTGTATTCGGTGGCGCTGTCGCCGGCGGCCATGCGTTCACTGTTCGAAGCCTACCTCGACGAAGCCGACCAGCTCGAAGACGCGCCGCGCTTCTACAACACGCTGACCTCGAACTGCACGACCATCGTCTACGACATGGTCAAACGCATCGTGCCGGGCCTGCCCTGGGATTACCGCCTGCTGGCTTCGGGCTATCTACCCGACTACATCTACGACCTGGGCGCACTGAATACACACTACCCGCTAGCCGAACTCGAACGCCGTGGCCATATCAATACGCGAGCGCTCGCCTCGGATCGCGATGGTCATTCGACATCGGAGTTCTCCCGGGCGATTCGCCGGGACGTGCCGACCGCCCGAATCGAGACCGGCGACGACATCCGCTAAGGCGGAGCACGGCCGCAAGACGCGCTGATCGCTTACCCGCGGTTCGTCTAAGGCGCTCGGGAAGGCGCGACAACAGCGCCCTCGAAGGTTGCCGAGGCCTGGCCCGACGGCTCGGCAGCCCCGCGAACCTGGTCCCGACCGGCCTGTTTCGCCTGGTACATCGCCGCGTCTGCGTTCTGAATGAGCGTATCGATCTCGGGGGTCTGCTCGGCAACCGGCCGGTAGCTGGCCACGCCGATGCTGACCGTTATCTGCAGTGCCCGCTCGCCATCCGGCCACCCGTCGAAGGCCGTATCCCGCACCGCGCGTCTTATGCGCTCGGCCGCGATCAGAGCCGCGCGGTGGGAGGTTTCGGGCATGAGCACCACGAACTCCTCGCCGCCATAGCGTGCAATGAGGTCGACCCCGCGCATGTCCGGCGCGATGGCATGGGCCACATGACACAGCGCTGCGTCGCCGATGGCATGGCCGTAGGTGTCGTTGATGCGTTTGAAGTGGTCGATATCGATGAAGAGCAGGCTCAGGCGACGCTGGCTGCGACGATGGGTTTCAAGAATGCGATCGCTCTCGATGAAGAAGCGGCGCCGGTTGGCCAGCCCGGTCAGTTCATCGGTCACCGCCAGCCGCTCCACGTGCCGGCGGTAGACGGATACGCGCCAGTAGAGATATTCGCAGAGCAACTGGATGCCCACGATGGGCACGAAACCCATCCATACGTAGGCGTTGTATATGCCCCAGTCGAGCCCGGCGCTGACGCCCAGCGACGCCACCACCATCGGAAATACCGTGATACAGGCCAGGCTGAAAACCGCGAAACGAATCGACTGACCCACCAGCAGGAACGGCAGGAAGATGAAAAAGTAGAGAAAGCCGCCGATGCCGTACTCGGCCCCGTTCTCCAGGCGCGACAACACGAGAATGAACGTGAACGACACCACCAGAGGCATGGATACGGCTGCGATCCTCGCCAATCGCGCCCGGATATCGTTCCAACTTGCCGCCAGCCAGACAAACAGCGCCAGCGATTCGATAAGCCGCAGCCTGATCGTATGGCGCGCGTTGACCGGGTCGATCGCATGATCCCAGATCACGGTTGTAGACAGGAAAACGGCCGTGATCAGAAGCGCGATACGGGTGAACAAACGAAAGTCGTTTGCCTTGGCGACGAGATAGTCCGTGCTATGGACATCGCCCAACCACCGCACGAGCGTGCGCCACCCGGCTAAGCCCTGCTCGATTCGACCGCCCTGGCTCATGGCCCCTCCCGGTGCTGCCGCCTGCTCGGGCGGCCAACCCCATCATTGTATCGAAGCAGGGTAATCGACCCGGGTTACGCGATATCGCTCAGGCCTTGGCCGCTGCTTCAACCAGGCGCTTGTACATTACAAGCGCATCGACTTCGCCCTGCGTTGGGTGGCGAAACGCGCCCGGCAATCGGCCGACGATATCGAAGTCGTGGCGCTGCCAGAGCCGGATCGCGCCGGTATTGGTAGCCACCACCAGGTTGTACTGCATGGCCCGAAAGCCCACTGCGATCGCCTCGCGCTGGGAATGCTCGCAAAGCTGGCCGGCCACACCCCGGCCACGGGCATCGCGGGCGACGATATAGCCGCAGTTGCATACGTGGTTGCCACCGCCGGGCTGGTTGAACTTGAGAAAATAGCTGCCCAGGACTCGCCCGTCGGCGGCGTTCACGGCCACGAAGGTGGCAAGCGGCTTGTCCAGCCACAAGGCGCGCGCCTCGTCTTCCTCGATATCCACGGCCACAGCATAGGTCTCACCGGCGCGAAACACCGGCTCGATGATTTTCCATAGGGCAGGCCAGTCTTCGGGGCGGGCGCGGCGTATGGCGGTCACGGCGAACCTGCATGGCCGGCGTGATCGATGACCACCCCCGGCGCGCCGCGCTCGAAGCACGCGCGCAGATCATCGGGGATCGGGGTCTTGGCCAGCGGCTCGCCGCTCATCATCACGTACACCGCCTCGGCCTGGCATATCGGCGCGCCGTCGTCGGCGCGCACGATGTCATAGCCGATGGTGAACGACGTGCGCCCGAGCCGGAGCGCTTGCACGCGCGCTTCCAACACCTCGTCAAAGTGGGCCGGCCCCTGCCATTCCAGGGTGAGCTTGACCACCTGGTTGTCGAGCCCGCGCGCGAGCAGGGCAAGATAGTCGCGTCCGAGCGCACGCATGAACTCGGTCATGGCAAGGTCGACATAGTCCGCGTAGCGGGCATTGAAGACAACGCGCTGGGCATCGCATTCGTTGTAGCGCACGCGAAAACGATAGCGAAACGGCATCGAGGACATGGCGATAAACACACCGTAAAACCAGGCGGGCCCGCTTGAGCCCGGCCCGTTGCCGGCGCAAACTGCAGGCAACGGCTATGGGCGCGTACATTATCAGGCCCGGCCGCTCGACGCAGGCCCCATACGAACGTCGTCATGATCGATATCGACCGCAACGCTGTCCCATCGAGCCCAGCCGTCGAGGCCCCCGAGCGGCTGTATTTACAAGACGACGGCCGTACGCCCAACAGCGGCTATCCGGTGCTGCGCTACCGCGGCATCGATGCGTCGCACGTGTCGCCGGCCGAGTCGCTCGAACAGCGCTTCGCGCGCAACGGCTGGCCGCCGCAATGGCGTGGTGGCGTGTTCGACTACCACCACTACCACAGCCGCGCCCACGAAACCCTGGGCGTGGCGCGCGGCACGGCCACGCTGATCCTCGGCGGCGAGAACGGCCGCGATATCGACATGCGCCCAGGCGACGTGCTCGTGCTGCCGGCGGGTACCGGCCACTGCCGACGCCGGGCCAGCGACGATTTCCTGCTCGTGGCGGCCTATCCGCCGGACCAGCAGGAGTGGGATCTGTGCCGGCCGGACGATACCGATATCGCCACCGCCCGTGCCACTATCGCCGCGCTGGCGCGTCCGGACAGCGACCCCGTGAGCGGTCCACACGGCGCGTTGACGGCATACTGGCACGATTAGAACGCAACCCACGGAGTAAAGGCCATGAGCTGGCAGACCGAGCTGACCGCCCGGCTGGGCATCGATCACCCCATCATCCAGGCGCCCATGGCGGGCGGCACGACGACCCCGGCCCTGGTCGCCGCGGTATCCAACGCCGGCGCCCTGGGCTCGATCGGCGCCGGCTATATGGCGCCGGACGACCTGGCCACGGCGATCGCCGAGACGAGCCGTGCGACGGACAAGCCGTTCGCGGTGAATCTGTTCATTCCCCAGCCGTTTCAGGTCAACGAAGATCGGATCGAACAGGCCAACGCCCGGCTCGACGCATTCCGTGATGAGCTGGGTCTGGAACGCCCGGCCGCGCCAGCGCGCTACGCGCCGGATTTCGATGCCCAGTTCGACGCGGTACTCAACGCCGGCGTGGCCGTATTCAGTTCGACCTTCGGCGCGCTCGATCGCCCGCGTATACAGGCGCTGCAAGGCCGCGGCACCTGTGTGGTCGGCACCGCCACCACGGTGGCCGAAGCCCGTGCGCTGGCTGCGGACGGCGTGGACATGATCGTGGCCCAGGGCAGTGATGCCGGCGGCCATCGCGGCACGTTCATCGCCAGCGCCGAGCAATCGATGATCGGCACGCTATCGCTGGTGCCGCAGATCGCCGATGCCGTCGACGTGCCGGTGATCGCCTCCGGCGGCGTCATGGACGGCCGCGGCATGGCGGCCTGCCGCATGCTTGGCGCGGCCGGCGTACAGATGGGCAGTGCGTTTCTGACCTGTACCGAAAGCGGCGCCAAGCCGGCCCACAAGAAGGCGCTGCTCGAAGCCGGCGACCGCCCCACCGCGGTGACCCGCGCTTTTTCCGGCAAGGCCGCACGCGGGCTGAACAATCGTTTCATCGAAGAGATGGCGCCGATCGAAGCCAGCCTGCCGGATTATCCGGTACACAACGCCTGGACCAAGGATATTCGTGCCACCGCCGGTCAGGCCGACCGGGACGCATTCATGTCGCTCTGGGCCGGTCAGGCAGCCGGTCTGGCGCGATCCATGGCCGCCGCCGAACTCGTCGACACACTCATGCGTGAATACGATGCCTGTGTTCGCGGGTAACATCGATCGCACCATGTTTCACAAGAAACGCCGCCATAACAGCGCCTTGAGAGAATTCGTATGATCGATTCGCAGGAACGACCCTATCTGGAGCGCTGTCTCGCGCTTGCCGAACAAGCCCTGGAGGCCGGCGACGAACCTTTCGGCTCGGTCCTGGTGGACGGCCAGGGTCGAGTACGCGCCGAAGACCGCAACCGTATCGCCGAAGGTGCCGGCGATGCCACCCGCCACCCCGAGTTCGCCCTGGCCCGCTGGGCCGCCGAGCATATGAGCGCGGATGAACGCGCAGCGAGCACGGTCTATACCTCGGGCGAACACTGTCCGATGTGTGCGGCGGCGCACGCCTGGGTCGGCCTGGGCCGTATCGTCTATGCCAGCAGCTCGAATCAGCTGGTGGCATGGCTGACCGAACTGGGCGCCGCCAAGCCGCCGGTCACGCCCCGGCCGATTCACGAAATCGCGCCGGACGTGCTCGTCGACGGCCCGGTGCCGGATCTGGCCGAGCGCGTCCAGTCACTGCACGCACGCCGTCACGCCGACGGCTAGTACGCATCAGGCGAAAACGTTCTAGCCTTTTTCGTTGAACATCTGAATACGCCCGCCGTCGACCACCAGGTCGTGGCCGTTGACGAACCCGGCCTCGTCGCTGGCTAGAAATACCGCCGCGTTGGCGATATCCACGGCATAACCCGAGCGGGGCAGCGGCGTGGCCTGGGCAAGATTGCTCGTGAGCTTGTCGAGCTTGGCAGCGTTTTCTTCCTCCGAGAGCGTTTGCGCCCGCGCCGAGCCGCCCCAGAAGATTGGCGTAGCGATGGCACCCGGGGAGATCGCGTTGACGCGGATACCGTAGGCGCCGAGTTCCACGCTGGCGATACGGGTGAAGTGCGCGGCCGCCGCCTTGGCGCCGGAGTAGAGATAACCGCCCTGGTTGAGCCGGTGCCCGGCGATGCTGGCATTGTTGATGATGCTGCCGCTGCCCTGGTTCTTCATCACCCGCGCGGCGTGCTTGATGCCGAAGGCCACGCTGCCGGCCAGCAGGCGCATGAAATGGTCGAAGCTGGCCTCGTCGATGGTTTCGGCGGTGCTGCGCTCGCCCGCGCCGGCGTTGTTGAACAGGCAGTCCAGCCGGCCGAAGCGGTCGACCGTGGCATCGACAAGGGCCGCCATTTCGTCTTCGTTGCTGACGTCGGTTCGGGTGAAGGCGACCTTATCGCCAAGCTCGGCGGCCAGCGCTTCGCCCTTGTCCACGCTGCGCGCGGCGAGCATGAGCGTCGCGCCTTCCTCGGCGAAACGGCGAGCCGTCGCCTCGCCGATACCGCTGGTGGCGCCGGTGATGATGGCAATCTTGTTTTGCAGGCGTGCAGTCATGTCGGTTGTTTCCTCATCGACGACAAAACGCCCGCCGGGGGCACCGGACGGGCGTTGTATCGAGCTTTTGTCGGGGTTGGCGTTACCGGTTTTCGAGCTCGGCCAGCGCCTGTTCACGACGTTCGCTCCAGAGCTCGGCGAACTCGTCTTCGGGCAGGTCGGAATTTTCCGCCATCATGTCGCTCCAGGCTGCGCGCAGCGCCTTCAGACGCGCCAGACGGGCCTCGTTCCACTGCGCCGAGTCCTCGCTCCACACGCCGATCTCCTTGAGATAGCGGATCGTGCCGGGATGAAACGGCGCATCGATCGGCGGCACTGCCGCATCCTTGATCGCATAGCGCGACGCGGTGGAGGTGGCGTTCTTGTAGATATCGTAGGTTTCGTCGAGCGCCTTGGTCAGGGCATAGGCGGTGTCGTCGTCCATGTCTGCGCGCACGGTCAGCACCGGATAGCGATAGGCCATGAGCTGGGCCGGGTTGTCCTTCGACAGACCGGCGCCCTGGGTTTCCGATACCGGCTTGAACAACGGCGCAATGTTGTTGAGCCGTTCCCAGCCCGCTGCGTCGTCGGGATCGAGATCGAGCCATTTGATACCACGCGGCGATTCGGCCAGCTCGTACATCTGGCCGGTCGCAGTCACCGTGCAGGTGACGTCGGCCTTGTCCTCGGCTACCGAACTCATGGTCGCGGCATAGGTGGGAAAGGTGACCACTTCCACATCGTCACGGCTGAGCCCGGCAAAGGCGAGCATGGCATCGCACTTCAGGCTGCTTGAGGGGTTGGCGGCCGGGTAGGCTACGCGCTTGCCCTCGACATCGGCCACGGAGTCGATGTTTTCGTCGGCGGCGACCGCCATGCCGAAGGAATTGACCTTGCCCATGAGCACGCGCAGATCCTGCGGCCCGAAGCGCGGCGTAGCGAAATCGAACAGGCCTTCGGTCGCAAAGAAGGTCTCGTTGCCCAGAAAGCCGATATCGGCGCGGTCGTTGAAGATCGGCTGCAGACGCCCGATCGCCGACCCCGAAGGCTGGATACGCACGCGCATGCCGTACTTGCGTCCGAAGGCATCGGCAATCGCCGAGGCCTCGGCATAGCCGGAGGCCCCCAGGTCGTAGGACGTCCAGACCATGGTGCGCGGCATGGCCTCGGGCTGGGCCAGCGCCGCCGTGCTGGAAATCGTCGTCAGGGCCAGGCCCGCCATCAGGCAACGCGCCATTGATCGCAGCATCGGTTCTCCTCCCTTCGCTGTGGTTACGTTTTATTGGAATAACGTTTCACAGACCTTTGCACGAAGCCGGCGCGGGCGCAATTGTCCGTTGTGCTCGCAAGGGGACGGGCTTCCAATTCGAAAGCATGCGTTACCGTCGAACACGCGTGTTTTACTGGCTTTGCAGCGCAGGACAGCGCCGATGGCGTACGCGCCCGCTGTAACACCGGCCGCGGCTACGCCGCGAACGATGCGCGCGACGGGGACTAACGCGGTGCTAGCAACACCCAGGTCTGGGCATGGATGCCCCAAAACAGCTTCACGCGCTTGAGAACGCGAAGACCGGCTTGCTCCACCTCGGACTCGAAAGCCGCCCGGGGGATCATTTTCACCCGCACCTTCTTGCCCTTGAGTCGCATGGCGGCCCGCTTGGTCCAGTAATGCAGCGAGCCGTCGTCGTAATAGGTCATCACGATCTGGCGGCCGTCGCCTGCGAGGGTCTGCAAGGCCCGTACCCGCAGTTCGGGATGATGCAGGTGCTGAAACAGGCGCACGCACAGCACCCGTTTTGCCGGCGCTGCCTTTGTTGGCAAGGGCTCGAGTACGTCGGCACGCTCGGCATGGTCTGCCGCTTCGAACCGGTCGTGGCCGCTGTAGATATCGACCATCGCCTGCGACTGGTCCATGGCGCTGACCTTGAAGTCCATCTGCTTGAGCAACGGATAGAAACGCCCGTAGCCACAGGGCAAATCCACGATATGACCGTTGCAATCGGTATAGGGGTGGGCAAGAAGACGTTTCGCCAGCCGCTGTTCACGCCATGCCACGAGGCGCTGAAACACACCGCTATAGCGTGTCTGTGCATAGCGCCGGCCGGCGTCGTCGCGTTTGAACGGGCGGGTGGAGTCGGCTTGTTGCACGTGCGTCTCAGTAGGATCCCTGAGCAGACAGTACCCGATTTCAAAGCCATGAAGGCAATAGCTTGGCCAGGTTTCCAAAAGCAACCTGGACTAACCATATCGAATGCCAATTTAGTACTTCCAAAGCATTGTTTATACGATGCTTTTAATTATATCCGCACATATCAGCAACGACCGATACGGCTTTTTATATGCATGCCACCTGCATTTTTTAACTTTTCCTTAACGCCATTCGCGCGAATACTGCCCGATCCGATACTTCATGGCCGCAGGCCAGCAATTGCGCTGGAAGAGCCGGTGGCGGCGCCGGCCCTGAGCGATGCCGCCGCGTTATTAGCCCGGAACCAAAACAGCGGTCTGCGTCCGCTGTTTGCAACGCTTTCGTAAAATGAACGCCGGCACTGGCCCGTCGTTTGTTTCCATCGCTTCGAGGCCGTCGGCCACGGCGTGCATGGTTTCGCAACGCGCGTTATCAAACAGAAAAATCGTCTATCGAATAATCTGTTTGGGTCGGGTCAATCACGCCGGAAGGCTGGCCTGTCGATGGCGCCGGTCATATCGTCGGCCATCGATCTCAGTCGCCGTCGCCGCGCACGCGTTCCAGCTGCCGGCACAGCATGCTTGCGCCATCGAGCATGCGTACCGTGGCGCGCTGGATGAGATCCGGCGGCACGAAGAACAGATGATCGTTCTCCACCGCCTGCAGCCCGGGCCAGTCGCGCCAGTCATCGAGCCAGTCGGGGCGGTCGTCGCCCATGCCGCTGGCCACGATGGCCTGCGGATCGCGCTCGAGCACCGATTCGATGCCGACTTTGGGCGCCAGCGATACCGCGTCGGCAAAGATATTGCGCCCGCCGCACAGCCGGATGACCTGACCGACGAACTGGTCGCCGGCCAGGGTCTGCAACGGCTCGTCCCACACCTGATAAAACACGCTCACCGGCGGGCGACTGGCATAGCGCTGGCGTAGCGAAGCCAGCCGGCGGTCGAAGCGCGCGGCCGCGGCGTTGGCCGTGTCGCGCGTATCGCCAAGCGCCCCCAGGTCCCGAATTGCACGGGCGATATCCTCGAGCCGGCGCGGCCGGTCGACATACACGGGAATACCCAGTGCCTCGAAGCGTGCGAGGGTAGCCGGATCGCCGCCCTGGCCCGAGGCCCAGGCCACCACCAGATCGGGTTTTTTCGCGAGCACCGCTTCGAGGCTGATATTGGTATAGCCGCCGACTTCGGGGATCGCCCGGGCCGCGGGCGGGTAATCGCTGTACGACACGGCGCCGACGATGCGATCGCCCAGACCGGCGCTATAGAGGTTTTCCACCAAATGCGGCGCAAGCGCGACGATACGTTTCGCCGGCGCGTCCAGGCGTACGACCTCGCCGCGAAAATCGGTGGCTGCGACCGCGGCAGCCACACTCGACGCCGACCACGACAGTCCGAACAGCAGCAGCACTGCGAGCATGCACGCTTTGCCCTGCCGCGCGTATCGATAGATCCACATCAGCACAGCTCTCGTATCGCAATCGTATTCAATGCCGCGTCCAGGCGCGCCGCGGCCGAGCCGCCCCCGGGCAGACCAAAACGCAGCCAACGCCCGTCATCGCCCAGCCGGGTCCATATCGCCTGTTCGGCCAGTGCCGTATGAACACGCCCCGCCCGTTCGTCGTCATCGAAAAACACGCTCGCGAACAACCCGGCGCTGGCGACGACCTGATAGGAAAAATGCTGGTCCAGTAGTTCGACCAGCGATCGTGAACTATCGATGATGCGGCGGTGCTGGCCGGCCTGCCAGGCCCGGTCGACCAGCGCGTGGCGGCCGATCCAGCGGGCCGGATGGCTCACGCCCCAGGGCTGTAGCTGCTCGTGCAGGGCGGTCGCCGCCGGGCCGCGGCCGATCATGAAGCCCAGCCGCAGCCCGGCCAGACCGAAGAACTTGCCCAGCGAGCGCAGCACGAGTGCGTTGGCCGGCAGACCGCCGTGGTCCAGACCGTCGTTGCAGTCGGCAAACGCCGCATCGACCAGCAACAGGCCGTTCCGTCGGCCGAGCCCATGGGCCAGCGCACACAGGCGTTCGATATCGGCACGTTCGCCGGTGGGATTGTTCGGCGTGATGACCACCGCATGATCAAGCGTATGCGAGAGCGCAGAAAGCCCCGGCAAATCGTCGTAGGTCACGATCTCGTGCCCGGCCGCTGCCCAGGCCCGGCCATGTTCGGCATAGCCCACGGCCGGCACCCCCACACGCCCCGACCCACGATGTGCAGCGATGACCCGCGGCAGCTCGCGGATCGCGAACTGGCTGCCCGGCAGGGCAGTGACGGCGTCGGCCGGGGTCCGATAATAGTCGGCGGCGGCCGCGATCAGCCCATCCTCGGCCTCGGGCAGCCGTGCCCAGACGCGATCCGGCACCTCGGGCACCGGATACGACCAGGGCGCAATACCGGTGGACAGATCCAGCCAATGGTTTTCGGCGATGCCGTAGCGCCGGCTCGCCTCGCCCAGTCGACCGCCGTGATTCAACGCCATAGCCAGTCCAGCAACACGATCGCAACGCCCCATAAAACAAGGGTGCGCCCGACCAGGGCGATGGCCCGCTCGATATCGCCGCCGCCAGGGTACACACCACAGCCGAAAGCCGGCCGCTGTCGATAGACGCCGTGGTAATAGGCGCCGCCGCCCAGACGCACACCCATTGCACCGGCGCCGGCACACATCACCGGCCCGGCGTTCGGGCTGGCCAGTGCCTTCGCCTGTTGCTGCCAGCAGCGCAGGGCCCAGCGCGCGTTGCCAACCAGCACGAACGACAGCGCGGTCAGGCGGGCGCTCGGCCAGTTGGCCAGATCGTCCGCCCGTGCGGCCGTCCAGCCAAAGCGCCGATAACGCGGCGTGCGATAGCCCCACATCGCATCGAGGGTGTTGATCGCACGATGCGCGACGGCCGCCGCCACGGCGCCGGCAGGCCCGACGACCAGCCCGCCGGCAGCAAACCAGAACAGCGTGGCATGCACGCCGTCGCCGGCGTTTTCCAGCAGCGATTCGAGCGCGGCGCGACGAATCGCGGCCACGTCCATGGGCGTCGTATCCCGGCTGACCAGACAGGCCACCGCACGCCGTGCGCCGACCACGTCGTCGGCCTGTAAAGCGGTTTCAACGGCGCGCGTATGCGCCTTGAGGCTGTGCCAGGCGATACACAGCCACAGCACGACCGTCGCGGCCAGCCAGCCGGCGAGGGGCGGCAGCACCCAGACAGCCACCCCGCCGGCGACCGCTGGCACTGCCACGAGCACAAGCCAGGCCAGCCCGCCGGCCCAGCGGCGACGCGGCAGGCGACGATCCAGCGCCTCAGCCAGTCGACCAAAGCCGACCAGCGGATGGCCGACACGCGGCTCACCCAGCAGGGCATCGAGGACCAGGCCGCCGATCGTCGCCAGGGTCAGCTCCACGGGCCTATCCACAAGGCCGCGGCGACCAGGGCGGTCGTTTCCGCCAGCTCGATCAGCGCGCCGACCACGTCGCCGGTATAGCCGCCGATACGCCGCTGCCAGAGCGCCCGCCAGCACACCCCCACCGCGAGCGCAGCCAGCGTTGCGACAACGCCGAGCGCCAGACCCGCGAACGCCAGGGTCAGCACGACGACTAGCGCTGCCATCGCCCAGGCATCGCGACGCGAAAGATTCAACGCCATCGTGCTGGCCAGGCCTTCGCGACGGCGGTAGCGGGTGCTGGCCATGAGCAGACTGGCCGCGGTACGGGCCAGCACGGCCACCACCAGCAACGCAGCCCCCACCTGCGGCCACAGCGCGATCAGCGCCGCGCTCTTGAGTGCGAGCAGCAGCACCAGCGCGACCACCGCCATCGGCCCGGCGGCCGGGTCTTTCATGACGGCGAGCGTACGCGCCGGATCGCTGCGGCCGTGGCCGGCGAACAGGGCGTCCACGCAGTCGGCCAGCCCGTCGAGATGCAGCGCACCGGTGAGCACGACCCACAGCACCACTAAAAGCCCGGCGCCCAGTACGGCATCGACCGCCTGTAGCGCCGCCGCCGCGCCCGCCAGCACCGCGCCGATGACAAGCCCGACGAGCGGATAACACAGCACCGACCGGCCGGAATCGACCGCCGTTACCGGCGTGACAATCAGCCGCCCCATCGGCAGCGTGGTGAGCAGACCGAAAGCCAGCCACAGAGGCTGCAAGAACGCGTTCACCGTGCGCATGACGAGGCCGCGCCGAAGTCGATGTTGTGGGCCACCAGCTGGATGAAATCCCGCGCCTCGTCGTGCACCACGCGCAGCCGCGTGAGACAGGCATAGGGCACCTCGATACGGTGCATCGCGGCACCGGGCATATCGAGCAGGTCGGCCAGCAGGGCACGTATCAGCCCGCCGTGGGCGACCAGCACCAGATGGCGACCGGCATGGGCATGGACCGCGTCGTCGAAGGCGGCCCGGGCGCGGTCGCGCAGATCACGCAGGGCTTCGCCGCCCGGCGGGCCGCTGTGCTCGGGGTCGTCGAACCAGGCCTGGGCGGCGTCGGCGTCGTCGCGCCAGACCTCGGACACCGGCCGGCCTTCCCAACGACCGAAATCGATTTCGCGCAGGCGCGCGTCGATCTCGATCGAAAGCCCGCGCGCGGCCGCCAGCCGCTCGGCAAAGAACCGACAGCGACGCAGCGGCGATGCGATGACGTGTTGCCAGCCCGGCTGCGCATCGGCCTGCGCCTGCATACGCGCCAGCCCCGCCTCGGACAGCGCCACGTCCAGGCTGCCACGAAAGATCGGGCCGCCTTCGCATTCGCCATGGCGCAGCAGATCGACGAGCGTTGTCGTGGCTTCAGCCATCGCGGTTCGTCACTCCGGCTTCGTCGAAGGTGGCCATGCCGGCATGCAGGGCGAGGGCGTCGCCGATCACGCCCAGCGCCAGGGCCGCGCCGCTGCCTTCGCCAAGACGCATGTCCAGATCGAGAAGCGGCCTTGCTTCGAGCATATCGAGCAGGTAACAGTGGCCGGCTTCGGCGCAACGATGCCCGAACAGCTGCCAGTTCGCACAGTCCGGCGCGATTTCGCGGGCACACAGTGCCGCCACGCTGGCGATGAAACCATCCACCAACACCGGCACACCCGCCTGGGCCGCGGCCACGAAAGCGCCCGTAAGCGCGGCGATTTCGAAGCCGCCGACACAGCGCAGCATCGACAACGCCCGTGCCGAGCCGGTAGCGCCCTGCCAACTTGCGCGATGCCGGGCCAGCCCCGCTTCGACCACCGCCTGCTTGCGCGCCAACCCGGCGGCATCGATACCGGTACCCCGGCCGACGACCTGTGCCGGCGTGGCGCCGCTCAGGCCGGCCAGTATCGCTGCCGCGCTGGTGGTATTGCCGATGCCCATTTCGCCGCCGATGAACAGATGCGCCGACGGCGACACACGCTCGCGCCCGGCCTGCAATGCCTGTTCGAGCTCGCCGGCCTGCATCGCACAGCTTTGGGTGAAATCGGCGGTGCCGGCAGCGATACGGGCATCGATCACGCTGGCGCAGTCGGCCGGCGGGGCCACCGCGCCGAGATCCACGATCGAAAGGCGGGCATCGTGACGCCGTGCCAGTACGCAGATGGCCGCGCCGCCCGCGGCGAAGTTGGCGATCATCTGGCCGGTTACGGCCTGATCGAACGCCGACACGCCGCGAGCCGCCACGCCGTGGTCGGCCGCGAACACCACGATATCGATATCCGCGAGCACCGGGACGCTCTGCCCCTGCCAGCCGGCAAAAGCCTCGGCCAGGCCTTCAAGACGGCCAAGCGAACCGGGCGGCTTGGTGAGCATGGCCTGGCGGGCGCGCGCGCCGGCTCGGGCGGCTTCATCGATCGGGGCGATCGGCTCGTGCAGCCAGTCGGTCATGCGCCGTTCTCCTTGAGCGTGAGGGGCAGGCCGGCAACCACCAGCGTGACGGTATCGCAGCGTTCGGCCAGCGCCTGGTGCAGCCGCCCGGCCTCGTCGGCGAACCGCCGCGACAGCGCCCCCAGCGGCACGATGCCGGAGCCGACCTCGTTGGATACGAAAATCAGTCTCGCCCGGCTGGCGTCGACCGCCGCAAGCAGGGCATCACGTTCCTCGGCCCATGTCAGCGTGCCCGTGTCCTCGGCAAGACAATTGCTCAACCACAGCGTCAGACAGTCGACGAGAATACAACGGTCGGGGCCGTCCAGCCGGCGCAGGCAGGCGCCCAGGGCGCGCGGGGCTTCCATGGTTTGCCAGCGCGTATCGCGCTGTTCGCGATGATGCTGGATACGGGCCGCCATTTCGTCGTCGCCGGCCTGGGCCGTGGCCACATAGAACCAGCGCGCTACGGGCAGCGACAGGGCCCGCGCTTCGGCATGACGGCTCTTGCCACTGCGCGTGCCGCCCAGCACGAGTGTCTTCATATCGTTCTCCGCGGGCCGGTGAAGCGTTCAGCCATGCAGCACGACCGGGGTATGCGTATCCGGATGGGTGATCACCCGGGTCTGGGTGTCGAACAGGCGTTGCATACGTTCGGCGGTGACCACCGCGGCCGGCGTGCCGGCAGCGATGGTCTGGCCATCGCGAAGCGCCAGCATGCGATCGGCATAGCGTGCGGCCAGGCTGATGTCGTGCAGCACGCTCACCACCGCCACGCCCTGGGCCGCCAGCGCGGCCACTTGGCGCATCACCAGGCGCTGATGGCCGAGATCGAGCGCGGCCACCGGTTCGTCCAGCAACAGCAGCCGATCGTCGGCGTCCTCGACACGCCAGATCTGGCTCATCACCCGGGCCAGCTGCACGCGCTGTTTCTCGCCCCCGGACAGCCTGGTATAGGGTCGATCGCGCAGATGGGCGATATCGCAGGCCGCCAGCGTTTCGGCCACGATTTGCCGGTCGGCGATGCTGCCCGATGCGTGCGGGCTACGCCCCAGCCGTACGACTTCGGCCACGGTGAACGGAAAGCTCAGCGCGCTGGCCTGGGGCAACAGCGCGACCCGACAGGCGCGCTCGCGCGCCGGCCAATCCGCCAGCGCCCGTCCGCCCAGACGGATAGCGCCGGCTGCGGGCGTCGTATCGCCAATCAGGGCATGAACCAGACTCGACTTGCCAGCACCGTTGGGCCCGATCACGGCCAGGTGCTCGCCGGCGGCGAGCCCGAACTCGGCGGCCTCGACCACGGCGCGCCCGCCAGCAGTCAGCGTCAGCCCCACGACTTCGAGCAGGGGCGTATTCACAGGCCGTACTCGCGGCGACGCCGCAACAAGGAGATGAAAAACGGCGCGCCCAGCAGCGCGGTCAGCAGGCCCACGGGCAGCTCGGTCGGTGCCACAACCACACGCGCCAGCGTATCCGCCACCAGCAACAGAATCGCGCCCGCCAGCGCCGAGGCCGGCAACAGCCAACGATGATCGGGGCCGATGAGCATGCGCACGATATGCGGCACGACCAGCCCCACGAAGGTGATCGCGCCGGCCACCGCCACCGACACGCCCACCCCGGCCGCCGTCAGCAGCACCAGCTGGCGCTTGATGCGGTCCACGGCGATGCCCAGATGCCGGGCCTCGGACTCGCCCAGCAACAAGGCATTGAGGGCATCGGCCTGACGCGGCAGCACGACGAATATCAGCGCGGCCACGGCAGCCACGATCGCCACCCGGGACCAGTTGGCCCCGTCGAGCCCGCCCATGCGCCAGAGACTGATCCGGCGCAGCATTTCGTTGTCGGCATGAAATTCCAGCAACGAGCCGATACTGCCGGCCAATGCACCGATCGCAATGCCTGCGAGCAACATGGTCGCCACCGACGTGCCCTGGGGACCGGTGGCCAGCCGATAAACCAGCAGCACCGCCGCTGTGCCGCCGACAAACGCGCCCAGCGACACCAGCGACAGGCCGATAAAGCCGGCCGCCCCGCCCGCGAATACGATGACCAGGCTCGCGCCCACCGAGGCGCCGGCGGTCACGCCGATCAACGACGGATCGGCCAGGGGATTGCGAAACAGCCCCTGCATGGCCGCACCGCAGATCGCCAGCAGCGCGCCGACCAGCGCGGTAAGCAGTGCACGCGGCAAACGCAGTTGCCGCACGATCAGCGCCAGCCGCTGCATGCCCTCGTCGCGGCCCACGAGCACGGCCAGCACATCCAGCGCCGGCAGACGCACCGCGCCGAGCATGACCGCGGCCAGCAGACACAGGGGCAAAGCCAGTGCGAGCAGCCAGACCAGCCGGCGCGGGCTCATGGCAGCGCCTCGATATCGATGGCGGCTTCTACGGCATCGGCCAGGCGCTCGAACTGACGCTCGCGCACGGCCGCCACATCTTCGGTGACCGCGTTCTCGTAGCCGGCCCAGGCAAGCAGCGCCGCACAGCCCTCGGCCGTGTCGAACAGGCCGTGCAGGTAGGTGCCGGCGACCTGCCCGTCGGCGCTGATCGCGCCGTCGAAGCCGGTTTCGAGCTCGAGAAACGGCCGGGCCAGATCGGCACCGCGGGTCACCCCGCAATGAATACGATAGCCGGCGACCGCCGCCTGATCGTCCGACAGGCCGGCCACGACAAGCCGGCCCCGGACATTCTCGAGATGTTTCTCGCGGCGGATCTCGGTGGCGATATCCAGTACGCCCAGCCCCTCGACCGTTCCCGGCGTGTCTTCCACGCCGCAGGGATCGTCGATCACGCAGCCGAGCATTTGATAGCCGCCACAGATGCCGAGCACGTGCCCGCCGTAGCGCAGATGCCGGGCGATATGGCCGTCCCAGCCGTTGGCCGTGAGCCATTGCCGATCGGCACGCACATTCTTGGAGCCCGGCAATACGATGAGATCGGCACCACCGGGGCGCTGGCCCGGCCCGACCCATTGCAGATCCACGCCCGGCTGCAGGCGCAACGCATCCAGATCGGTATGGTTGGAGATACGCGGCAACGCCGGCACCTGCACCACGAAGCGGGCATCGTCATCCAGGCGCTGGTCGCGGGCGATGGCATCCTCGGCTTCGAGATAGAGCCCGTCGAGCCAGGGCAGCACGCCGAACACCGGCTTGCCGGTTTCGCGTTCGAGCCATTCCAGACCGGGTTCGAGCAGGGCGATATCGCCACGAAAGCGGTTGATGACGAAACCCGCGATACGTGCGCGCTCGGATTCGGACACCAGCGCGAGCGTACCCACGATCTGGGCAAACACGCCGCCCTTGTCGATATCGGCCACCAGGACCACCGGGCAGTCCACGGTCTCGGCAAACCCCATATTGGCGATATCGTTGGCGCGCAGGTTGATCTCGGCCGGGCTGCCGGCACCTTCGACAAGCACACGCTCGTACTGGCTGATTAGACGGGTATACGAGGCCTGTACCGCAGCCATCGCCGTGGGCTTGTAGTGGTGATAGTCGCTGGCCGACATGCCGGCCACGGCCTGGCCGTGGATGATGACCTGCGCGTTGCGATCGCTCGACGGCTTGAGCAGCACCGGGCTCATATCGATGGTGGGTGCGACCCCGCAGGCCGCGGCCTGCACCGCCTGGGCACGGGCGATCTCGCCGCCATCGGCCGACACCGCGCTGTTCAATGCCATGTTCTGCGGCTTGAACGGGGCCACCGACACGCCCCGCCGATACCAGGCCCGGCCGAGCCCGGCCACCAGCGTCGACTTGCCGGCATCGGTCGCCGTGCCCTGGATCATAAGCGTCTTAGCAGCCATCGACCCAGCCTGACTGTGGGCGGATAGCGTCGGCAAGCGCGTCGATGACCAGACGCGCCGCATATTCGCCAAACAGAGTGTGCTTGCCCGTATATTGCAGCGCCTCGCCCGTATCGGCACAGAAGACGGCCGTGGCATCGGTCCCGGTGCCGGTCGCGATGGCATTCGAGATCGGGCTGCGCGCATCGAGTGCTTGCAACGTCGCGGCCTTGGCCTCGGTGAGTGTCGTCAGGGTTTCGACCTGGGCCGCCGGCGTAAGCGCGAGCGTGGTGGCCAGGGCGAGATTGATGGTGCCCATTTCGCAGGGGCCGGGCCGTAGTTCACGCCGGTCCGCACAATCCCCGGCACGCCGGGCGTTGGCCAGGCCGGCGGTCACGAACACACACACAAGCTCGCCCTCGATATCGACCGTGGCGATACGCAGACTGCGCATCGAGGCGGCGGTAAGCATGCCGACACACGGCGCGGCCAGCCCGCGTTGCACCGCGAAATCGGCGATGAGGGTTTGCGGTGTATTCAAGGCGGCCCGGTCGTGGTCGTCGACGTGGCGGTTGGCAAAGCCCTGCGCGGTGCCCCAGCCGCCGCAGGCCACGGCCGAACTCAGACAATGCCAGGGTCGGTCGAAAGCAACCGCCAGCCCGCTATCGGCCACGCCGGCCTGCCAGCCCGGCAGCAGGAGCGCTGCCGGAATACTCTGCACCGCGGCCGACGGCAGATCGTCGCGTGCAGACCAGCGCCGCCAGGTAGCCGGGCCAGGCGCCATTGCCTAGTAGTCGACGCCCTTGCGCGCCTTGATGCCCGACTTGAAGGCATGCTTGATGTCCTTGACCTCGGACACCGTATCCGCCAGCTCGCGCAGGGCCGCGCCGCCGCCGCGACCGGTGACCACCACCGACTGTTCACGCGGGCGGTTGGCCAGCGCATCCAGCACTGTCTGTTCGTCGAGATAGCTGTAGCCGATCATGTAGGTCAGCTCGTCGAGCACGACCAGATCGAAGCTGGGGTCGGTGAGCATCGGCTCGACCTTGGCCCAGGTCGCCTCGGCCGCGGCGATATCGCCGCTGCGATCCTGGGTGTTCCAGGTAAAGCCCGTGCCCATCTGATGGAAGGCCACCTGCGGGCAGTGATCGCGCACGTAGATTTCTTCACCGGAAAGCTGCTGGCCCTTGATGAACTGCACCACGCCCACCCGGTGGCCGTAGCCCAGTGCGCGCATGACCATGCCGAACGCCGAGGACGATTTGCCCTTGCCGTTGCCGGTGAGCAGCAACAGCACGCCGCGTTCGGTATCGGCGGCCTCGATAGCCGCATCCACGCGCGCTTTCTGTTTCTGCATGGTTGCCTTGTGGCGTGCGGCCTTGGCGTCGTCGTCGCTGCGGGATTCGTCGCTCATACGGACTCCGTTGGTAGCGCACGGCCCGGACGGGCCGTGCGACTTGAGGCTACTGCGGCTGGTAGCGCAGCGTGAAGAAAACGTTGCGGTCGTCCTGATTGTAGAACCGCGCGGTCTGGTATTCCTCGTCGAACAGGTTGTTGAGGCTGGCCTGTGCGAGCCAGTCGCGTGCGAGCGCGACCGAGGCGCGCAGGTCGACGAGCTGATAGCTGTCCAGCTCGTTTTCGTTGGCGGCATCGTCATAGCTCGAATCGGCCACCGTCAGGCTCGCCCCGGCACTGTAGCGGCCAAAGGCGCGATCGACGTCGAACTGAGCGGTATGGCCAGGCCGCCGCGGCAACTCGTTGCCTTGGTTCGGGCCGGCGGTGCGATTTTCGGTGTCCAGCCAGGTGAACTGGGCATTGAGTTGCCAGTCGGCGAGCACGGTGCCGACACTCGCCTCTGCGCCACGGATTCGGGTTTTCTGGATATTGCCCGGGGCGAAGGTGGCCGAATCGTAGGCGATCAGATCGTCGATTTCGGTCTGATAGGCATGCAGCGACCAGCGGCCCCAGCCGTGATCGCCGTCGAGGCCCACTTCGACGCTGTCCGATTCTTCCGGGTCCAGCTCGGGATTGCCGTAGTTGGGGAAATACAGCTCGTTGAAGGTCGGTGCCTTGAACGCGGTGCCATAGGAAATGCTGGCGGTATAGGCGTCGGCGAAATCGATGCCGTAGGCCGCACTGCCGGTGGCATGCTCGCCGAACTGTTCGTTGTCGTCGCCACGCCCGGACAGCTGCAGATGATGACGGCCCCAGTCGCCCAGATACTGGGCAAACACGCCCTTGTTGTCGCGGCTGTCTTCGCGCATATCGCCGGTGAAGTCGTTGCGGCGATCGCCGTCGTTGTCGCCGTCGACGTTTTCGAGCTTGTAGTCGACGCCAAGGGTGAACAGATCATCGTTGGGCAGGGTGATGTCGTTCTGCCAGCTCAGCTGATGGCGCTGGGTTTCGAAGGCGGTGACATAGCGCCCGTCGAGGAAGTTGTCGGAGTCGTCGCGGCTGTTGCCGTAAGTCAGTTTCGTGCGCCAGGTATCGAGCGGCCGCCAGGCAAGCGAAGTGCCGATGATCTGCTGGATCGTATCGCTCGAGTTCTGGGAGGTGCCGTCGAATTCCACGCTGCTTTCAGCGCGCAGGAAGTTCAGTTCCCATTCGACGCCGTTGTCGAATATCTGACCGTAGTTGAAGGCGACCGATACCCGGTCATAGCCGTCGTCGTCCGGCTCGTCGGTAAAACAGCCGCCGGTGCCGGCCGCGGCCGGCGTACAGGCATCGAAGCCGTCGGTACGGCGTCCATTCACGCTCAGGTTGTAGTGCGAGTTGTCGTCGCTGCCGGACACGCCCACCTGGCCTTCATAGCTGCTGTCGCTGCCCGCGCCGACCTGGAAATAAGGCCGGGTGCCCGTCTGGCCACGCCCGTCGCGGGTGAAGATCTGGATCACACCACCGATCGCATCGGCGCCATACAGCGACGAGCGCGGCCCACGCACGATCTCGATACGCTCGATCTGCTCGACCGCCAGGTCTTCGATGGCAGCCGCCCCGGCCGTGGCCGAGCGATACTCGACGCCGTCCACCAGCACCAGGGTGTGGTCGGACTCGGTGCCACGCAGAAAGATTGAGGTGGCTTTGCCCGGCCCGCCGTTGTTGGTCAGCGTGAGCCCGGGCGTTCGCCGTAGCAGATCGCGTACCGAACGGGCCTGCAAACGCTCGATATCGGCGCGGTCGATGACCGTGGTGGCGGCCAGCGTATTGCTCACCCGCTGTGGCGTACGCGTCGCGGTGACCTGGATATCGTCGAGCCGGGCCGTGCGCTCGCCGGCCATGGCGTGGGCCGTGCCGGTATCGGCAGACGTTTGTGCGACCGCGGGCAACGCCGCAGATGCCGCGCACAGCAGCACGACGCGCGCTGATGCGCGATGAAAATGACGATCGATGGACATGGTTCCCCCAATGGTCCCTGGCGCACACACCCGCGCGCCGCAATGGATACAGCCGCGAAATAGCGCCGAAAAGGGACAAAACGGGGAACACGGCGCACGCGAACGCACGCCGCCGGTCTGCCGTCTCATCGCCCGCCGCGATGTCGCTGCCTCGTATCACAGGCCGGTCTCCGGACTTGCGAGCGCCCTTGCGGGCCTTCGACACGCCTTCCCGGGTTTCAAGACCCAGTGGCGTATGTGTCGAATCCAACTCGCCTACCGTTGCGGGGGCAGTGCCGGCCTTGTCGTCACGAGTTTTCGTGGCAACGCACCGGCTTCCCGTTTCACCCGAGCGTTTTCGCGCTCGGACACCTGCGATAGCGCGAAGCCTAGCACCCCCGGCCCCGCCGTCAAGCAACGCCCACCGTGCGTTGCGCGTCGCCCGCGCGCATTCAGCGACCCGGACACGCCTTCGGCTTCCCGTCTATCCGGATAAACGGATATACTGCGCGCCCATACACACATTCAAGGTATCCATGAGCGATCTGATAGGCGCGCTGGCGCAGCGCATCCTCGTACTCGATGGCGCCATGGGCACGATGATCCAGAACCACGACCCGGACGAGGCCGACTATCGCGGCGAACGTTTCGCGGACTGGGAAAGCGATCTGAAGGGCAACAACGATCTGCTTACGCTGACCAAGCCGGAGCTGATCCGCGATATCACCGCACAATATGCCGCCGCCGGCTCGGATATCCTCACCACGAACACCTTCTCGGCGACGACCATTGCCCAGGCCGACTACCACATGGAAGACCTGGCGGTAGAGCTGAACCTGGAAGCCGCGAAGATCGCGCGCAGCGTGGCCGAGGAATACGCCACGCCGGACAAGCCGCGCTGGGTGGCCGGCGTGATCGGGCCGACCAATCGCACCGCCTCGATCTCGCCCGACGTCAACGACCCCGGCAAGCGCAATACCGATTTCAACGAGCTGGCCAAAGCCTACGGCGAAGCGGCCGAAGCGCTGCTCGACGGCGGCGTCGATATCATCCTGATGGAAACCATCTTCGATACGCTCAATGCCAAGGCCGCGATCTATGCCTACCGCAAGATCCTGCGCGAGCGAAACATCGACGTGCCGCTGATGATTTCCGGCACCATCACCGATGCCTCGGGGCGCACGCTCTCCGGCCAGACCACCGAGGCCTTCTACAACTCGGTGGCTCATGCGCGGCCGCTGACCATGGGCCTGAACTGTGCGCTCGGGCCCGATGCGCTGCGCACCTACGTGGCCGAGATGTCGCGGATCGCGCCCTGCTACGTGCATGCCTACCCGAACGCCGGCCTGCCCAACGAGTTCGGCGAATACGACCTCACGCCCGACGAAATGGCCGAACATATCGGCGAATGGGCCGAATCCGGCCTGCTCAACATGGCCGGCGGCTGCTGTGGCTCCACGCCCGAACATATCGGCGCGATCGCCAAGGCCGTCGAAGGCAAGGCCCCCCGCCGGCGCCCCGAAATCAAACGGGCCATGCGCCTGTCCGGACTCGAGCCATTCACGGCATCGGCCTGATGAACGGCGTTTCAACGATCCACAACCCGGCCGTGCGCTCGCATGGATGATCGTGATCCGGAAACCTACGCCATTATCGGCGCGGCCATGGCAGTGCATCGCACGCTCGGCAATGGTTATCCGGAAGGCGTCTATCTGGAAGCGCTTGCACTCGAATTCGGCGAACGCGATATCCCGTTCAAGCGCGATGTTGCGCTGCCGGTTCGCTATAAGGGCCGCGATCTGGACTGCGACTACGGCGCCGACTTCATCTGCTACGACAACGTGGTTGTCGAACTCAGGTCGGTCGCCGATCTGGCCAATCACGAAAAGGCGCAGACGATTCATTATCTGCAGGCGTCCGAGGCCTCGGTGGGCCTGCTCCTGAACTTCGGCCAGACCACGCTGCAATACCGGCGCTTCAACCGATCGGGCGACTGATCGCTTCTTCAAATCTGTGAAATCTTCCCAATCCGCGGATAAACCCGTCTTATGACCTCAGCAATCAACTTCATCAACATCGGCGAGCGCACGAACGTTACCGGCAGTGCGCGTTTCAAACGGCTGATCAAGGAAGAGGATTACGACACCGCGCTGTCGGTGGCCCGTGAGCAGGTCGAGAACGGGGCCCAGATCATCGATATCAACATGGACGAGGGCATGCTCGACTCGGTCGAGGCCATGCGCAAGTTCCTGAACCTGATCGCCGGCGAGCCGGATATCGCCAAGGTGCCGGTGATGGTCGACTCCTCGAAGTGGGAAGTCATCGAGGCCGGGCTGCAATGTATCCAGGGCAAGGGGATGGTCAACTCCATCTCGCTCAAGGAAGGCGAAGACAAGTTCTTGGAACAGGCCCAGGCCTGTCTGGACTACGGCGCCGCCGTGGTGGTCATGGCCTTCGACGAACAGGGCCAGGCCGATACCGAGGATCGCAAGGTCGAGATCGCCGAGCGCGCCTACCAGCTGTTGATCGAAAAGCTCGACTTCCCGCCCGAAGACATCATCTTCGACCTCAATATCTTCGCCATCGCCACCGGTATCGAAGAGCACAACAACTACGCCGTGGACTTTATCAACGCCACCAGGCGCGTGCGTGAATCCTGTCCGGGCTGTCATGTCTCCGGCGGGCTGTCGAACGTATCGTTTTCGTTTCGTGGCAACGAAACCGTGCGCCAGGCCATGCACTCGGTGTTTCTCTACCACGCGATTCCGGCCGGGCTGGACATGGCCATCGTCAACGCCGGGCAGCTGGAAGTCTATGACGACATTCCGGAAAAGCTGCGCGAGGCCTGCGAGGATGTCGTCCTCAACAAGCGCGACGATGCCACCGAACGGCTGCTCGACCTGGCCGAGGAATACAAAGGCAAGGGCAAGAAGAAGGATTCCAAGGAAGACCTCGCCTGGCGTGAGTTCGAGGTCAACAAGCGCCTCGAACACGCCCTGGTCAAGGGCATCGACAGCTACGTCACCGAAGACACCGAAGAAGCCCGCCAGCAGGCCACCCGGCCGCTGGATGTGATCGAAGGCCCGCTCATGGACGGCATGAACGTGGTGGGCGATCTGTTCGGTGCCGGCAAGATGTTCCTGCCGCAGGTGGTGAAATCCGCGCGCGTGATGAAAAAGGCCGTGGCCTATCTGCTGCCCTTCATCGAAGAAGAAAAAGAAGAGGCCGACAAGGGCTCGAACAACGGCACCATCATCATGGCGACCGTGAAGGGCGACGTGCACGACATCGGCAAGAACATCGTCGGCGTGGTGCTCCAGTGCAACAACTTCGAGGTGATCGATCTCGGCGTGATGGTGCCGATGAACGACATCCTCGACGCCGCCGAGAAGCACAACGCGCACGTCATCGGCCTGTCCGGGCTGATCACCCCCTCGCTCGACGAAATGGTCAACGTCGCCGCCGAAATGCAGCGTCGCGGCATGAATACGCCGCTGCTGATCGGCGGGGCCACCACCTCGCGTGCCCATACCGCGGTCAAGATCGACCCCGTCTATGACGGCGCGGTGATGTGGGTGAAGGACGCCAGCCGTTCCGTGCCGGTGGCCTCACGCATGGTCAGCGCCGAGGGCCGTGCCAAGCTGGAAGCCGAGCTCAAGGACGACTACGACAAGCTGCGCGAGCGCCACGCCAACAAGCGCAAGGACAAGTTCCTGACCCTGGCCGATGCGCGTGCCAACGCGGTGAAGCTGGACTGGGACAACTACGAGCCGCCGCGCCCGCAGCTGCCCGAAACCACCGACTACGCCCTGCGCGAGGCGCCGCCGCATATCAGCGGCGAGGCCAGCGACGAATCCGGCGTCTATGTGTTCGAGGATTTCCCCCTGGAACAGCTCGTGGACACCATCGACTGGACGCCGTTCTTTCTGTCCTGGGAGATGCGCGGTCGCTATCCGGACATCCTCAACGACCCCCACAAGGGCCCCGAGGCGCGCAAGCTCTTCGACGAGGCCCAGGCCATGCTCAAGCAGATCGTGGAAGACAAATGGCTCACCGCGAAGGGCGTGGCCGGCATCTTCCCGGCCGAGCGCGTGGGCGACGATATCCACGTGTTAAGCGACGATCGCAGCGAAACCGTGCATATCATGCACAATCTGCGTCAGCAGACCGAGCATCGCGAAGGCGTGCCCAATCGCTCGCTGGCCGACTTCATCGCCCCGAAAGAGTCGGGCAAGAAGGACTGGGTGGGCGCGTTTGCGGTCACCGCCGGGCTCGGTTCCAACGAAATCGTGCAGCGCTTCAAGGCCCAGAACGACGATTACAACGCCATTCTCGTTGAAGCGCTGGCCGATCGTCTGGCCGAATCCTTCGCCGAATGGCTGCACAAGTTCGTGCGTACCGAAATCTGGGGCCATTCCGCGGACGAATCCCTGTCCAACAGCGACCTCATCGGCGAGAAGTACCACGGTATCCGTCCGGCCCCGGGTTATCCGGCCTGTCCGGAACATACCGAGAAGGACACGCTCTGGCAGATGCTCGACGTCGAGGCACGTACCGGCATCGAGCTGACCGAATCGCGGGCGATGTGGCCGGGTGCGGCCGTATCCGGCTGGTATTTCAGCCATCCGGAATCGCGCTATTTCGTGGTCGGCCGCGTAGCCAAGGATCAGGTCAAGGACTATGCGGCGCGCAAGGGCTGGGATATCGCCACCGCCGAAAAATGGATCGGCCCCAACCTTGGCTACGAGCCGGGCGGCGGCGAGGACTAGACTCCACTGCCCGCTCGTGGCCTGGCCTATCAGTCGTCGGCCGGCTGCTCGACAAGGCGGCGGCGCACCTCGACCGGCAGGTTGTCCGGGGCATAGTCGCCGACCCGGCGCAGGCGCGCTCCGACCGAGGGGTGGAAGGCATCGTCGCGCCCGGGCCGGCGCACGTAGCGGCCCAGCAGTCGCCAGAGGCCGTGGTAGGAGTGGTGCAGCGTGCCGGCAGGGTCGCCCTGTAGCCGATCGAAAGCGTCCGGCTTGAGAGCCAGCCCCTGGGCCTGCGCCTGTTCGAGCATCCAGCCCAGGGTGATATCGGCCAGGCCGCGTTCGTCGTAGCCGCCGCCGACATCGCTATGCACGCCGGCAAACCACAGCTGGCGCGCATTCTGGCCGGGCTTGAGCGCGCTTTCGTCCCAGGGCGTGGGCTCGAACTTGCGCCGCTTTTCGTCGATCGCAAGCGCGTGGAAGGCATGACATACGCCAGGGCTGAGCTTGTTGTCGTGAAAGCTTCGCAGCCGGATCAGCACGCCCAGCGCGCCCACGGTTTCCCAGACGCCGACAAAATGCGGCGCACAGCGGGTCAGCGGCTGCTGGTAGCGCTCGACCGCCGACGTATCGCCGTCGAGCCATGCTTTCACCGTCTCTTTCGCACGAGCGTGATCGCCGGGTTCGAGTATGCCCACCTGATCGATCAACGCGGCCAGCGAGCGGGCCGCGAAGGCGCCCCGGCTGAAGCCGAACAGGAACACACGATCCCCCGGGGCATAGGTATCGATCAGGAATCGGTAGGCGCGGACCAGGTTCTGGGTAATGCCGTACCCGAACGCCGCACCCAGACCCTTGCCCAGGGTTTCGCCCACGTTCACGCCAAGAAAGCGCGCGCCGAAGGTGCCCACGCCCGGTTCGTAGAACACGCGCTGGTCCGGGCTGTCCACGAGCGCGTTGTAGAGATGGACGACGTTGGTGTTCGAACTGGCGAACTGGCTGTTGGTGCCGTCGCAACATACGACAATGTTCTTGGCCATGGGGCGATCGCCCGACGGGAAACAGGACGGTCACGGTCACAGCGATTACCGCCGGCTGCAATCCGGATGTCTGCCTAGGGCGTTCGGGCATGCTCGAACGCCGACCTCACGAACGATACAATGAGCCGTCCCGTCGGCCGAGCGCATCGAACCCGTTGTGTCGAAAGGCCGTAGCCCAAGCCGCAGGACCTCGGGTCGATGTTCGATCTACCGAAATTATCCGTGTTCATTCCCACTTTCATGCTGGTCTCGCTCACGCCGGGCATGTGCATGATGCTGTCACTGAGCCTGGGCATGAGCATCGGCGTGCGCCGCACGCTCTGGATGATGGCCGGCGAGCTGGTGGGCGTGGGGCTGGTGGCCGTTTCGGCGGTGATCGGTGCCGCGACCCTCATGCTGAGTTATCCGACGCTGTTCACCGCGCTCAAACTCGCCGGCGGCGCCTATCTGGTCTATCTGGGTATCGCGATGTGGCGCGCCAGCGGCGAATCGGCATTGCCGGCCGCCAACCGGGACGGCGACGCACTACGTCCGGCCGGCCTGATCACCCAGGGCTTTGTGACCGCAATCGCAAACCCCAAGGGCTGGGCCTTCTTCATCGCGCTGCTGCCGCCGTTTCTCAACCGCGACAACGCCCTGGCGCCCCAGCTTCTGGTGCTGGTCGGCGCCATTCTGACTATCGAGTTCTGTTCGCTACTGGTCTATGCGGGCGGCGGGCATGCGGTGCGCAGCTTCTTGCGCGAGCCGCGCAACGTGGTGCGGCTCAATCGCGTGGCCGGCAGTCTGATGATGGCGGTCGGCGTATGGCTGGCACTGGGCTGAACGCGCGGAACGTGTTCAGCCCGGCGTCGCACGCGCAATCATCCAGATCGCGATCGTCTGGATGATCAGACCGGCGGCCAGCAGCACCCACGCGGACGAAACCGCCATCGAGGCGATATAGAGCAGTCCGGCCACCACTGCCGGCACCAGCGCATAGGGAATCTGTGTGCGCACATGGGCGATATGATCCGAACCGGCAAAGATCGACGACATCACCGTGGTATCCGAGATCGGCGAACAGTGATCGCCAAAGATCGAACCGGAGAAGATGGCACCGATCGCCATATGCACGAGCGTGATATCGCCGATGTTATAGGCCAGCGGTACCGCGACCGGCGTGAGAATGGCCATCGCGCCCCAGGAACTGCCGGTCGCAAACGAGATCACCATCGCGATGGCGAAGATGAGCACCGGCAACAGCCCCGGCGAAAGCCAGTCGCGGGTGGCTGCGATGACGTGTTCGCCGGTATCCAGCGCGCCGGTGACGGTACCGATCGTCCACGCCAGCACCATGATCACCAGCGCGGGCAGCATGGTACGAAAACCGGCCAGCAGGGTCTGTTCACAGGCTTCGAGCGTATGCCGTTGCAGCAGGGCCAGGCCCATGGCTGTGCACACCATGGCAAACGCGGCCCAGGACAGCGACACGGCCACGTCGGTATCGGCCAGCGCATCCATGAGCGGCTTGCCCTCGGCGCCGCCACCGGTATACCACAGCGCCCAGCAGGCCACGCCGAGCAGTACGCCGAGCGGCAACAGGAAGTGATAAAGCCGGCCGTTTTCGGTATCCGCTTCGCCGAGATCGTTCTCGATCGCCGATAGCGGCGTATCCCCCGGCGCGACCAGGTCGCCGTCTTCCTCGGCACGCCGCTCGGCCGCACGCATGGGCCCGAAGTCGCCCAGAATCACGATCGTGGGCACTGCCACCAGGCACAGCAGGGCATAGAAGTTCCACGGAATCGACTGCAGGAACGCCATGTAGGGCTTTTCCGTGGTCAGGCTCAAAGCGGTGAACGCGGCCGCGATCAGCGACACCTGATAGCCGATCCAGTCGGAAACGGGGCCGAGGGTGGCCATGGGTGCCGAGGTGGAATCCAGCAGATAGGCCAGCTTTTCGCGCGACACACGATGTTCGCCGGTCAGATCGCGGGTGGCATTACCCACGATCACCGAATTGACGTAGTCGTTGAAAAAGATCACCAGCCCGAGCAGCCAGGTCAGCAACTGCGCGTTGCGCCCGGTGGAAATACGCCGCGACAGCCAGCGCGAAACCGCATGCGAGCCGCCGGTGCGATACATGAACGCCGCGCCGGCGCCCAGCAGCGATACCAGCACCAGAAAACGGGCGTTCCATTCGTCGGTCATCACCTCGGCAAACCAGTCGAAGGTCTGGCCCACCGCGGCCACCGGATTGCCGGCCACGAACCAGCCGCCGATCCAGATCGCCAGAAACAACGACATATTGACGCGCCGTGTGGCGAGCGCGAGCAGCACCGCAGCCAGCGGCGGGGTGAGAGAGATGATCAGATCCATGCAATAGTTCGCCGGCGCGGCTGCGCGCGCAGGCGTCCCCCAAAGAAATTCCGTTTCAGATTGGCACGAATCGCCTGCATGGTGAAGGCATGTCGGCTTGAATCCGCCGGCATCGCGACTGTGTTGTAATCGACGACAGGTCTTTACAGCCGTGTCGAAACACGGGCGCGCCATGCTGCAACGCCTTCGGACGTCTCGCCTCAAGCAATTCGGCCCCGGCCTGCTGGTCGCCGCCGCGTTCATTGGCCCGGGCACCGTGACCACCGCGAGCGTGGCCGGCGCCGAAACCGGCTATGCGCTGCTATGGGCGCTGGTGTTCTCGATCTTCGCCACGCTGGTGCTGCAGGAAATGAGTGCGCGTCTGGGCATTGTCGCGCGGCTGGGCCTGGGCGACGCGTTGCGCCGGAGCTTCGACACGCCGGTGCTGCGCTGGGCGGTCATCGCCCTCGTTGTCGTCGCGATCGGTTTGGGCACCGCCGCATTCGAAACCGGCAACATCACCGGCGCGGCGCTCGGCCTGGAAACCGTCGTCGGGCTGTCCACACGGGTCTGGGCGCTGATCGTGGGCGGCGCAGCTTTGGCTTTGCTGGCCACCGGCCATTACAAACTCATAGAACGCGTACTTGTTGCGCTCGTTCTGACCATGAGCGTGGTGTTCATCCTCACGGCCATCATCGTGCGTCCGGATATCGGCGCCATCCTCGCCGGCATCTTCGCGCCGGGCCTGCCGCAAGGCTCGGTGCTGACCTTGATCGCGCTGGTCGGCACCACGGTGGTCACCTATAACTTCTTTCTGCATTCGGCCGCGGTCCAGGACAAATGGCCGCGCGAGATACCGACCGAGCGTGCGCTGCGCGAGTCGCGTGTAGACAGCGGCCTGTCGATCGCACTCGGCGGACTCATCACCCTGGCCATCGTGATCACGGCGGCCGCGGCCTTTTTTACCAGCCAGACAACGATCGAGGACGCCGGCCAGATGGCCGCCCAGCTGGAGCCGCTGCTCGGGCCCGCCGCGAAGTGGTTCTTCGCGATCGGACTGTTCGCGGCCGGCATGACCAGTTCGGTGACCGCGCCTCTGGCCGCGGCCTATGCCCTCACCGGCGCGCTCGGAAGCAAACCGAATCTGACCAGCAACCGCTTTCGCGCGATCTGGGCTTCGATCATCCTGATCGGTATGGCCTTCGCCTGGTTCGGTACCGAGCCGGTGCGTGCCATCGTGATCGCCCAGGCGGCCAACGGCATCCTCCTGCCGCTGATCGCGATATTCCTGCTCGTGGTCATGAATCGTCGCGACCTGCTCGGCGAATACCGGAACGGGCTTGTGGGCAATTTGCTGGGCGCTTTCGTCGTGGTCGTCGCCACCGGTCTCGGCCTGTATACGCTGCTGAGCGTTTTCGGCGTGGTTCCCAGCTAGCCGGTTGCCGTCGTCGATACGGCTGGCCACAATCGAGCGCCTGACTCTTGGTTCAGGACGTTGTCATGGCGCTGTCTCCCTTCCATCTGGCCATCCCGGTTCACGACCTGCCTGCCGCACGGCGCTTTTACGGCGAAACCTTCGGCCTGAGCGAGGGCCGCTCGAGCGATCAGTGGGTGGATTTCGATTTCTATGGCCACCAGCTGGTTATTCACGAACACCCGAAAACCCCGTCTCAGCAAAACGCCCACACCAATCCGGTCGACGGCCACGACGTGCCGATTCCGCATTTCGGCATCGTGCTGGAATGGGCGGAATGGGAAACGCTGGCCGAGCGCCTGCGCGAACGCGGTACCGAGTTCGTCATCGAGCCGCATATTCGTTTTCAGGGTCAGCCCGGCGAGCAGGCCACCATGTTTCTGCTCGACCCCTGTGGCAACGCGCTGGAATTCAAGGCGTTTGCCGACCGCAGCCAGTTGTTTGCCAAGTAAAACGACCCAAACCGATCAATCACCATGTCCGACCTACAGATCCGCGCGGCCGAAAGCGCCGACGTGACCCTGATTCTGCGTTTCGTGCGCGAACTGGCGATTTACGAAAAAGCCCTCGACGAAGTGGTCGCCACCGAGCAAACGATCGAGCAATCCCTGTTCGATGACGGCGCGCGGGCCTTTGCCTTCATCTGCGAAGACGCCGGCGAGCCCATCGGCTTTGCGGTGTGCTTCTACAGCTATTCCACCTGGCTGGCCCGCAACGGTCTCTATCTGGAAGATCTGTATGTCACGCCCGAGGCGCGCGGTCGCGGCGCCGGCAAGGCGCTGCTGCAATACCTGGCACGGCTGGCGGTCGACGCAGGCTGCGGGCGTTTCGAATGGAGCGTACTCGACTGGAACACGCCCGCGATCGATTTCTATGAATCGGTGGGCGCACGCCCCCAGTCGGAATGGACCACCTACCGACTGGCCGGCGACGCGCTCAGCCGCTTTGCCAAAGGCTGAGCGCCGACTCAGGCACCGGCGACGACCCAGTGATCGGTACGCGTACGCCAGACCACTGCGACCATGCGGGTGACCAGAAACAGGGTCAGCCCCACCCAGATGCCGGCCAGCCCCCAACCGAACGCCCACGACAGCCAGATCAACGGCAGGAAGGCACCCAGCGCACAGGCCAGCGTCGTGGTGCGCAGAAAACGGGTATCCGCGGCCCCGAGCAGCACGCCGTCCAGCGCGAACACGATGCCGGCCACCGGCTGCTGGGCCACGAAAAACCACCAGGCATGGGGAATCTGGGCAAGTACGGCTGCATCGTTGGTGAACAGTCGCGGCAGAACCCCGGCGAGGGCGGCAAACAGCCCTGCCAGCGCCACGCCCAGGCCGAACGAATAACGCGTGATCTGCCAGGCTACTGCCCGCGCACGTTCGGTGCGGCTCGCACCCAGTTCCGCACCGATGATGGCCTGGGCGGCGATGGCCAGGGAATCCAGCACCAGCGACAGAAATACCCATAGCTGGTAGACAATCTGATGCGCGCCCAGCGCCGCAGCGGATTCACGCGCGGCAACCGCCGCCGCCGACAGAAAACAGATCTGAAAAGAGGCGCTGCGCAGAATGAGGTCGCGGCCGAGCACCATCTGCGCTTTCATGATCGCCCAGCTCGGACGCACCAGCGCACGCTCGACACGCAACGCCCGTAGAAACAACGCGGCCGCGGTGTACTGGGCGAGCACGTTGGCCATGGCCGAGCCTTCCAGTCCGAAGCCGAGCGGATAGACCAGCAGCGGGCAGGCGATCGCCGAAAGGATGTTGCCGGCCAGAATGTAATACAGCGGGCGCACCGTATCCTGTACGCCGCGCATCCAACCGTTTCCGGCCAGCGTGATGAGAATCGCCGGCGCGCCGATCAACGCGATCCGCAGCCACGACGCCGCTGCCTGGGCCACGTCGGGATTGCCGGCCAGCGCCGAGAGCATCGGATAGGCGAACAGCTGACCGAGCGCCAGAACCGTCAGCCCCACGAAAATCGCAAGCCAGGTCGCCTGGCCGCCTTCGGCCACGGCCTCGCCGCGCCGATTCGCCCCGTACAGACGCGCGCTGCGTGCCGTGGTGCCGTAGGACAGAAACGTCAGCTGGCTGGTGAGCACCGACAGCACCGTGCCGCCCAGCGCCAGCCCGGCAAGCGGGCGTGCACCCAGATGGCCCACCACGGCCGTATCCACCAGTACGTACAACGGCTCGGCGGCAAGCACGCCCAGCGCCGGCACCGCGAGCGAAAGAATACGCCGGAGCGTGACCGGCGCCTGAGTGTCGTTGGCTGTCATCGCACGACCTGTCGTTCCAGAATGGGGTGGGCGCCTGCCGTGACGACGGCCGGCGGCCTGAAGGCGGCGCAATTTATCATTTCCATAGCCCAAGCCCGACGTTCATGCATTGAATTCGCCCGCCGGGGCACGCACCTTGTCGACTGATCCAGGAGAACGCCGATGTCCGCCATGCCCACCGATCGACTGCAGCGCTTCATTTTCGACGACACCCAGGTGCGCGGCGAAATCGCACAGTTGCACAGCACCTATCAGCAGGCCATTGCCAACCACGGCTATCCGTTGGCGATAGAGCGCCTGCTGGGCGAGCTGCTGGCCGCCTGTGCGCTGCTGACCGCAACCATCAAGTTCGACGGCACGCTGAGCATCGAATTCCGTGGCAAGGGGGCGCTGAAACTGCTGATGGCCGAGTCGAACCCCGGCGTGGGCGACCGCGCTCAGCGCCTGCGTGGCGTGGCCCGATTCGACGACGACGCGCTGGCCACGATCGCCGAACCCACGCTACAGGCGCTGGCCGAAGGCGGCCACGTGGTCATTACGCTCGATCCGGAAGAAGGGCAGCGCTATCAGGGCATCGTCGCGCTGGACAAACCCGATATCGCCGGCTGTCTGGAAGAATATTTCGCCCAGTCGGAACAGCTGCCCACGCGGCTATGGCTGGCCACGGACGCCGAGCATGCGGCCGGGCTGCTGATCCAGAAACTGCCCGAAGAAGTCGTGCACGACGCCGAAGCCGGCGATGACGACGCCTGGGATCGCATCAATCATCTTGCCGATACCATCACCGGCGCCGAGCTGACCGGCCTGGGCGCGGAGCAGGTGCTGCACCGATTGTTCCACGAGGAACACGCGCGGGTGTTCGACCCGGCGCCGGTCAAGTTCAGCTGTACCTGCACACGTGAACGCTTTGGCCGGGCCCTGCATCAGCTCGGCGCGCAGGAGCTGCGCAGCGTGGTGGAGGAACAGGGGCAGGTAGAAACCCAGTGCCATTTCTGCAACACGGTCTATACCTTCACGCCGGCCGACGTCGAAGCGCTGATCGACAACCCCGACGCCGAGCCGCCGACGGTGCACTAGCCACCGCGCCCTATGGCTGGCGCGCGGCCCGGTCCTGATCGTGACTGGGTTCGGACCCAACCGCGGTCGCGGCCGCGCCCACCACGCGGTTGCGGCCGGCCTTCTTGGCCGCATACAGGCGTGCATCGGCCGCGGTAAGCAGCGCCTGCAGATCCTCCTCGCCGTCGGGCACTTTCACCCCCGCACTGAAACTGGAGGTGAAGGAGTCACCGCCCGCGCTGAACTGGAATTGTGCAAATGATTCACGCAGTTCGTCGATGATTTCCACTGCCTTTGTGGCACCGCAGCCGGGCAGGGCCACGACGAACTCTTCGCCGCCATAGCGACCAATCAGATCGGTGGTACGCAGACGTTGACGCAACAGATTGGCCAGCATCCGGATGACTTCGTCGCCCACCAGATGACCATAGGTATCGTTGACGCGCTTGAATCGGTCGATGTCGAGCATGACCACTGCAATCGGTTCCCTGCGGCGGCGCGCCTGCGACAGGGCAGTCGCCATGCGCTCCTTGATATCGGCATGCTTGAGCAGGCCCGTCAGGCTGTCGCGCGACAAGGCGACGGAGAGTTCGCGGGCCCGCCGCGCCCGTGCCTGTACGGACGCGACCAGCGCATCGGGCGCGATCGGCTTGATCAGGAAATCGTCGCCGGCCTTGGTCATCATCTCGAGTTGAGCGTTGGCGTCCTCGATGGCCGATAGATACATGATCGGCATCTGCAGCCAGCGCGGGTGATAACGCACCATCTGGGCAAGCTCCGGCCCGCTGCAACGTGGCATGTCAACGTCGAGCACGAGTACATCCGGATTGAAGCGTTCCATCAGTGCCAGCGTGTCCCGGGGCTCGCTTAATGTCTTGACGGTAAAGCCGGCGCTTTCCAGGATCAGCCGGTGATAGTCGAGCATCGCGTTGTCGTCGTCGACCATGAGCACGCGCAGCGGCGCGGCGTGGCGTGCCCGCAGATGCGTTTCGAGCAGACCGGCCACACGGATCGGTTCCAGCGGTCGGGCCAGAAAACCGACTACACCCGCGCGCACCGCACGCAGCTGTGTTTCAAAATCGGCGGACTGTTCGCTGGCAAACATCGGCAAAGGCTTGTCCATTTCCGCCTGAATGGCCTCGCCGACCGCAAGACCACCGATATCGTCGCCGCCCGCGAAATGCAGGTCGAGTATCAACGCCGCGGGCCGCTGGCTGCGACAGGCCGTGCGCAGGGCCTGGCCGTTGTCGAACAGACGCGCGCGGTACTCGAAGCTTTCCAGTATCTGGCTAAGCTGTTCGCCGGTCTCGGGCTCGTCCTCGAGAATATAGACCAGCGGCTCTTCCTGGCGGGCGGGGCTTATATCGTCCGTTGTTTCAACTTCGCCCCCCGACTCGGACTCGGTCAGCGCAAGCAGATCCGGTAGCGCTGCCATGCGCTCGATGACGGCGTCATACACGGCCGGCGCGTTGCCATCGAGAATCGCGTCCAGCGCGTGCTCGCAGTCGCGACAGCTCTGACCCACGCCGATAAAGCCAAAGGTGGACGCGCCGCCTGCAAGCTTGTGCAGGCGCTGGCGCACCTGCTGCCAATCGTCCGTATTGCCACGGCGGCTCGCTTCGTCCTGCGCCCAGGCCGAGAGTTCCGCCAGCTCCTGACGCAAGCCCACGCCATAGTCGCGGCGCATTCGCGACAGCTGCTGGGCGAAATCAATCGGCCGGGTCGGCATCGAACTTGTCCCATATGCCCATGAGCCGTTGACCTAGTTCAAGCGGGTCGAACGGTTTGACGATCACCGCCGCCGCGCCCAGCTTGTAGTAGCTTTCATGATCGGCCGGCTGGGTCTTCGCGGTCATGAACACGACCGGGATCCGCTCGAGATCGATGACCTCGGCCAGGGCAGCCAGCGTGCTCGGACCATCCATTCCCGGCATCATCACATCGATCAACAACAACTCGGGTTCGAATTCCGGGGCCTTTTCGACCGCCTCGTAGCCGTTGGTACAACTGAGCACCGTCAATCCGGCCACGGTTTCCAGCGCCACACGGGCGATGGCGACGATCGACTCATCGTCCTCGACATGAAGCACCCGATCCAAAGTTGCCATCACGTCACCTGCCACTGCCTTGATCCTCTTCCGGCTTTATACCCTGTTCTACTAGCGGCAAGGCAACCCTAAACTCGGTGCCGACGCCCTCGGTGCTTTCGAAATCGATTTGCCCCCGCATGTATTCGACCAGTTGTTTGCTGATCGCAAGCCCCAGGCCCGTCCCGCCCTGACGGCGCGTATTGCTGCTATCGGCCTGGGCAAATAACTGGAACAGGTTGTGACGAAACTTTGCAGGTATGCCCGGGCCATTATCGGCGACGCTTATCAATGCTTGATCACCTTTTCGTTCGTAGGCGAGCGTCACCTGGTCGCCGGCGGGTGAGAACTTGATCGCGTTGGATAAGAGATTGGACAGCACCTGCGCGAAACGCAGCGCATCGACATAAACATGCAGCGATTCGTCGCCGGCAAGGTTTAGCGACACATCGAAACTGTCGGCATAGCCCTTGTTGGTGAGCAGCGATTCCTCGAGCAGGTCGCGCAGATCGTATATCTGATAGTCGAACGCCATCTTGTCCGCAGCGAGCTTTTCCCAGTCGAGCAGGTCGTTGACCAATACGCTCAGGCGCTCTGCGTTGCGCTCTGCGACGCAGAGCATTTCCTCGAACCCAGCCGGCACCGTACCGAGCGCGCCTGAGTTGAGCAGCCCCAGCGCACCCTTGATAGAGGTGATCGGCGTACGCAGTTCGTGGCTGACCACGGCCACGAACTCGCTTTTCATGCGGTCGAGCTGGCGTTCGGCGGTGATATCACGAATCTGGGCCACATAGTTGAGCGGCTTGCCACGGCTGTCGCGCGTCATCGCAACCGACAGTTGGATCCAGATAATTTCGCCGGTACGTGTGAAATAGCGTTTGGCGAGTTGAAACGACGAAATCTCACCGTTCATGAGGCGATGAACGTGGGTGAGATCGTTGTGCAGATCGTCTGGATGCGTAATCGCCTGAAAGTCCATGCGCAGCATCTGCTCGCGCGAATAATCGAGCATGTCGCACAGCGACTGATTGACCTCGAGGAACTGCCCGTTGAGCGACACCAGCACCATACCCTGGGGGGCGCTGTCGAAAGCGGTCCTGAAACGCGCCTCGCTGGTCTGCAGCGCCTGCTCCATGGCCAGCAGCTGGCTGCGGTCGATCGCGATACCGAGGAAACCAATCACCTCATCGGCATGATCACGTATGGCGGTCAGAACCAGACGCAACATGCGATGGCTTCGGTCCGCGCACACGAAGTGCCAGTCGCGGCTTTCGATCTGGCCACGCAGCGGGCGCGCGGTCAACGCCTCGATCGGCGTGAGCGCGTGCCCGACCTCCTTCTCGACCTCGGCGGTAAAGGCAGCCAGCTCTCTTGGCGCGTACAGGTCGGTCAGCCTGAGCCGGGACACTACATCGGAGCCAATGTAGCCCAACAGCCGCTCCGCCCCGGGATTGAATAGGGTGATCAGACCCTCGGTGTCCGCAGCCATGATTGCGACTTCGGTCGCGGCATCGACTACCGCCTGCAAGTACTGGCGGACCTGTGCAATCTCGCGAGAGCGCGCTTTGCGCGCGGTTACATCGAACATCGCTGCAACCGCACCGAGCAGATTGCCCTGGGAGTCGAAAAACGGGCGCCCACTACATAGAATCTCGCGCGGGGCTACGTTCGCGGCTTTAATGCATATTTCGGCATCGCGTACCGACTCGCCCTGCATGGCCCGCACCAGTGGTACGCGTTCGGGCACGAGCAGCGTTTCGCCATCGGCTTCATACAGGTGGAAGTACTCGGCCCATTGCGACTGGGGGATACGCATGGGATCGCTTTGATGCCAATTGCGTGCAATGGAGTTGAACAGGGTCAGCTCGCCCCGGGCATCACAGGCCACCACGCCGCCGGGCAGCGCCTCGAGTAGGCTGCCGAGCATGGCCTCACGGGTTTCCGCCTTGCGCTTGGCCAGGCGTTGCTCGATGAGCGTAACGGTAAGATCGGCCAGATCCTGCAGCCCGGCGCGCTGACTGTCATTGAGCGGACCCGGTGTGGGATCGAACACGCACAGCGAGCCCAGCCGATGGCCGCCGGCCACCTTGAGAATGATGCTGCTATAAAAGCGAACATAGGGCGCATCGACAACCATGGGGTTGTCAGCAAATCGCGGGTCGCGGCGGACGTCGGGAATTTCGATGAGCCCGTCTTCTTCCAGCACTGCCGCACAGAAAGAAATATCGCGCGGCACCTCCGTTGCCTCGACACCGAACCGGCTCTTGAACCATTGCCGATCGGTTTCGATGAACGTAATGAGGGCATGCGGTACGTTGCATATCTGTGCGGCCAGACGCGTGATGGCATCGAACTCGGCCTCCGCGCCGGAATCCATCAGCGCGTATTCCATGAGCACGCGCAGACGCTGCTCTTCAACGCTTGCCGTCGAGTCCGCCATATCGGTTGCAGTTGCTGCCATGGTCGTGCCGAGAACCGGGGTTCGGATACATATCGGTCGTTATCGGCCGTTCTTCAAAACTTCTGTAAACGTGCATTTCCCTGGTGCTGGCCCCATGCCCGTTGGACCACGAAAGCCGGTGCGGTACACGACCTTGCACGGTGGAGCGGGCGCCGCCGATGTCGTCGCGAGGCCGCATGCCCCTTCGGGCTAGTATTCGCGGGCGTTCTCGAGGCCGCCTTCGTAGACCGGCGTACCGCCGGTATCGTGGATAAGCGCTTCGGCGATGGGCCGTACGCTGTCATCGTTGACCGTGTAGGGCACCTCGAAATCGGCCGATTCGACGGCATCCGGCGTCGGGAAGCTGTGCGCGCTTTTCAGGTTGAAGGCGCGGATGAAGCGCGTGCCTTCGAACAGCCGGGCCGAGTAGACGGCCTCTCCCAGCGCTTGCGCCTGTTTGGCGATTTCGCCGTCCCGCCGCTCAAACGCGTTGTCGACATCCACAAGCACCTTGTTCTTCATGGCGCTGGCATGGACACGGGCGATGTCGGGTTCGGCGGCATAGGGCACTGCCAGCACGATGATGCCGGCCTTGTCGATGGCCTCGGCCACGCTGGCGGCCCGGGCACCGTGCCCAGCGCGTGCGACCACATCGCCCAGATTGTCCGGATGGCGCGTGGCAAAAATCACGCGATAGCCGGCCGCCGCCCACAGATTGCCCAGCGCCTGGCCCATGTCGCCGGCGCCGATCATGGCGATGGTGCTCGATATCGGCGGCTGCGCCGGCGCCTGGGCGCCGTGGGCCGATGCCGCGACACAGAGCACCGCGAGCCAGATCGCGACAAGGCGCCGCACGCCCCGACTGCATCGAAGCAACCCGGCTTGAAAGCGATACCACATCGTCATGGCAGACCCGGCATAGGATTGAAGGTGCAACCCGAGTCTACGCATGGCCGCCGTCGCCCGGCGAATCCCGGGCCAAGCGAAATGACCCGACACGGATGCCGGCAACGACCGTTCTATACAGGGCCGTCCGAACGTTACTCGAGGCCGAACTGAACCCTCACATTCGCGCAGACAAAATATCTTTTTCGATCAGCACATTAGACGCTAGCTTCCGGATACATCGATTACCCCGCCGAAACAGATGCTTGCACGCCGCCCGGCGGCGTCGCGGTGCGGGCGTGCAGGAAATTGCTGCGTTCGCGCATGTCAATCCCTAGACTTCGCGCCTGTTTCAGCCAACCAAGAGTCGTCGATGAGCAAGAAGGGAATGGGTATCGCCGTAGTCGTGATACTGCTGATATTGATCGCGGGCGTTGCCCCATACTTCATCGGCGCCAAGGTGGAAACGCGCTTTCGTGACGGCATAGCCAAGGCAAGTGCCGAGTACGGCTATCCCATCGAGCTCACCGAGTACCAGCGCGGCTGGCTGCACTCGCATGCGGTAACGCGCGTGCAGATCGAAGACCAGACCTTCGATATCGATCACGAGATCACCCACGGCCCGTTGTTCGTGTTCGGCTGGGCGAAAATCCATAGCGAGCTGCCCCAGGATTTCACGCCCGAGGTTGCAGGCTTTTTCGATCAATCGCCGCTGGTAGCCGACACCCGGCTCGGTTTCGGCGGCGGCTATCGTATCGATATCGAATCGCCGGCCTTCGACAAGGAAGTGCCCGACCATCCCGGCGCCCAGGTCGCCTGGCAGGGGCTCGACGGCTACTACAGCCGTGACGGTAACCAGATCGAGCTGCAGCTGCAGGGCGGCGGCCTGAAGCTCGACGGGCCCGAGGGTCGTATCGTGGTCGATGATATCCGGCTCAGCGGCGATGGCAGCGCCATGGACGATCTTGGCGATGGCGAGCTGGACTGGGACAGCCGCTTCGAAGCCAGCCTCGGCCGCTATCAAATCTCCGACAAGGACGGCGTATTCGATATCGCCTATGGCATGCGGCTGCACGCCGACACCGCCAACGGCGACAACGACACCGTCGAGCTGCATGCCGGCTATGACATCACCGATCTGCAGATTAATGCGCAGCCCGATCAAGGCGAGCCGATCGATATCGACCTCGACAAGGCCGCCATAAAGCTTGACCTGACCGGCCTCAACGCCGACCCGATGGAAAAGGCGGTGCTGGCACTGCGCGATATCGACACGACCCGGCAATCGCCTGAGCAGGCACAGGCACTCGCCGGGCGCGTGCTCATGGAGCTGGCACCGAAGATTCTGGCCGGCACGCCGAAACTGACGGTAACGGTGCCGCCGCTGGAAACCGGCCACGGTCAGGCTCGCGGCAAGATCGCGGCCGGGCTGATCGACAGCGGCGAAATACCGTCGCGCGTGGCCGAGGCCACCCGCGACATGCCCATGCTGGCCATGGCCCAGCGGCTGACCCTCGACGCCAACGTATTCGTCGACCAGCAGCTCATCGACTGGGTCGCCGACAACCTCGCCAGCGAGCGGCCGGCCATGGCCCGCGATCTTAACTCGCAGATCAAGATGCTGGTTCAGCAGGGCTTTCTCATGCGCGAAGACGGCGCGGTCGGGCTCAAGCTGCATTCCGGCAAGGATGCTGTCGTGCTCAACGGCCACGAGATTCCGCCACGGCAGCTGCAGTCGCTGCTGCACAGCCTGGCGCGCTGATCTGGCATAGCGGTTGTGCCGTACTCGCATCACGCGGGTACGGCACAGTCGCAGCGTCCTGACGGTGATCACGCAAAGTCGTCTTTTTGATACAACACGCAGGCGGCACGAACAGGCTAGGATGGCGTGAATCCATTGGCGCGGCCGCGCCCAGGTAGTCGACGCCATGACCCATCCCATCGCCCCCGCTCGCATGCTATTCGTCACCACACGCCTGCTTATCGGGCTATTGGTGATGACCACGCTCAACGGCTGTGCAGCGTTGGATCGCGACACGGGCAAGGCCCCGGACACCGCGACGCACGACCAGTCGAACACCCAGGGCAAGTCCCTGCGTGACCAGCTCAACGCCGGCTACAGCGATCTGTATTCCAACGTGGACGGGCTGTCACAGGTCGACAAGATCTTCTACGTGAAGCTCGAATCCGACGACGTGGAAAAGGTCGTCACCGAGGTGACCGACTACTGCGGCGAACTCGCCGCCCGCCTGGAGAGCCTCACCGCCGACTACCCGGCCCTGGATATCGAGCGCAAGATCGACCCGCCGATCATCAAGGCAGCCCGCGACGCGCAGAAAAAAGCCACGCTCGAACGCTTTGCGCCGGTGGTGGGCGATTCCGGCACGGCCTTCGAGCGCGGGCTGCTCATCCGACTGCTCGGCGCGGTCGACCAGCAGCACTACATGGCCGCCACCCTGGCCGAACGCGAGCCCGATCCGGGTTTGTCCAAGATCATGGCCAACGCGGCCGATCGCTTTGCCGGGTTCTACGAAGACATCGATACGCTGCTCAAGGCACGTTTCTATCGCTGAGGGCGGCGCAGCGGCGCCAGCAACGGCTTCAAGCCGTTGTGGTCGATCTCGTGCATGAGGGCGAGCAGGCGACCTGTTTCGCCCGGCGGAAAACCGCTACGGGCGAACCAGTTCAGGTAATGCCCCGGTAGATCGGCAATCACGCGACCTTCGTATTTGCCGAAGGGCATGGTCCGCGTCACCAGCTTTTGCAGGTCTGCGCTATCCATGGGTATTCGGTCGCCCCGCCGCGCCGAACGGGCCTCAGGCGGAGGCCTCGAGCGATGCCAGAAACCGATCGTAGCCGGCAACGAAGGCTTCGAGCTGCTGGAAGTGCGGCAGCGCCCCGGCATCGAAGGACACGACCGTGGAGGCCGTATGCTGCTGCACGATATCGCGCGCGGCTGCATCGGAGAAATCACTGCGCGTACCGTAGGCCAGCCATACCGGCTGGCTCAGACGCCGGTAGAGCCCGGCCGCGTCGGCGCTGAACAGATAACCGGACAGGAACGACCACGGCGCATGGCGGGCGCCGGGCTGATGGGCGCTGCGGTAGGCATAGTCCACCAGCCCCGGCTCCACGTCCTTGCCGCCGAAGGTCTTTTCCAGAAAGTAGCGAATGCTCGGCCGGCTCGCCAGGCCGGCGAACAGCGTCTTCGACACCGCGGAGGATGCGGTCAGCGCCCCATACAACCAGGTCTTGCCGCGCGTGGCGTCGGCGTTGGCGCCGGGCTGCGGATCGCCGTCAACGCCGGCCGGACTCACCAGGCCGATGCTGCGATAGCACTCGGGGCGCTCTTGCGCGGCCCGGGCCAGATACTGGCAGGCCACCGAACAGGCCATGGCATCCACCTGCGCGGCACCGGTATCGGCGGCGATACGCGCCACCCAGGCATGGATCGCATCGGTCATGCGGCGTGGCGTATAGCGCATCGCCCGCCGGCTGCTGAACCCGTAGCCGGGCAGATCGATAGCAGCCACCGGCCGCTGGCGCCGATAGCGATCATAGATCGGCTTGACCTCATAGGCCGAGGCGGCCGCGTTAATGCTGTGAATCAGCACCAGCGGCGGCTGGCCCGACTCGCCCTCGTTGGCGAAGTAATAACTGATTGTGCCGCTATCGGTTTCGAACGTGCGGCGTTCGCCTTTTAAAGCGAGCGAGAGGACATGGTTTCTGTTCATAGTCTCGTTCATCCTGGCCGCAGGTATGGCGTGCGCGGGCCGTATGCAGGCTGTCATGCCGCTGTCGATACGATCTACAGCCGGGCCAGGAGTTCCTGTTTCTTGGCCGCAAATTCGGCCTCGGTGAGCACGCCCTGGCGCTGGAGCTGACCCAGCCGCTCCAGCGCGTCGAGGATTTCGGCGCTCGATGAGCCGGCGCCGGGCGTCGGTTCAGTCGCTGGCTCCGGATCCGAGGCGGCAGGCGTCGCCACCGCGACCATGTCCGCGAGTGCGACTTCGCCGAGCTGGCTGGTAAAGACCATCTCCCCGGCCTGTTGCTGCTGCGACTGCGCCAGGCCCGTAATGTGATGGTCGCCGGTATCGTAGAGCGAAACCCGCTCGGCGCGGCGAACCGCTAGCCGGCGGGGTGCCGCGAAATAAGCGTAGGCCATCGCGTTCTGTTCGCCCGTGGCGTCCGGCTCGCCGAGATGGTGGGGCCACCAGACCTCACGTTCGACGCGCACGGTATCCCAGCCGCGGGCACCGGCATGGATTCTTCGATGATCCGACGTATTCACGTCCCAGCTCTCCCGCATTACCCGCGACAACGTGTTGCATGCCGCATCGATACGGTTTTTGAGTACCTGGTTGCCCGGCTCGGTGATCAGGATCAGGCCGCCGCGCATCCACTGCCCCGGCCCGGCGAACTCGGGATGGTCGAACATCGCCATATCGCCGCCGCCCTCGACCACGGCGGCCCAGAGTTGCTGCATGGCCGAGCGGCTGAAACCGAAGCGCTCGGCGCAGTCCGCCAGCGTCCGATCAGGGACAGGATCGATCATGACTTTTCGAAAACCGATGAAACATGCCACGCATTCTAGGGCCTGTGCGTACCCAACAAGCCAACGGCGGCGCCGCTGCGTTCGTTCGGACGCTGCCGGAATAGGAAATGCGACATACTATTGCGCGCAACTAATATGGAACGCTAATCAAGGAGGCCACGCATGGCCAACAACTCCGATACCGACGCCTGTTTCGCCCGCGTGAACAGCGCGCTGAATTCGCGGGTCGATAACGACACCGCCCGCGCGGTCACCGAAACACTGTGCGAGGCCGACTGGCACCCCCACTACATCGCCCAGATCGTATCCCAGGTCATTGACCTGGATGCGGACAACACGTTCGTACGCGAGCTGGGCGTCGCGCTCAAGCGCGACCCCATCGACAGCGAAATCGAATACGCACGGCAGCGTCGCCAGGAAGGTGCGGATGCGCATGCCGTGGCTACGGAAGTACGCGAAGACGACGAATCGATTGCCGTTCGCAACCCGCCGCGCTCGTCGCCCTGAACGCCGAGCCCGGCTCGGCGGCCTGGCAAATAACCGCAGGCCTGTGTCGCACACCTCGCTGTGGTGCAATACGCGTATGGGTCACCACCGTGGCCGACAAGCCACGCCTGACGAGGAATGTTCATGCGCTTTCGCATGCCGAGCGCACCGCTCGACGCCCCCTACAGCGTCACGCTCGAAATACGCAAAAGCCAGTTCATCGGCTGGTGTGCGGCGGTTGCCGAGCCCGACGACGTACCGCGACTGATCTCGCGCGCACGCGAGCACTACCCCGACGCTTCGCATCATTGCTCGGCCTATATCGCAGGTGCGCCGGGCGAAGATCACGCTATCGGCTTTGCCGACGATGGCGAACCGGGCGGCACGGCGGGCCGACCGATGTATCAGGTGCTCGAAGGCAGTGGCCTGGGCCGGATCGCCTGCGTGGTCATTCGCTATTTCGGCGGCATCAAATTGGGCACCGGCGGCCTCGCTCGGGCCTATTCACAAACGGTAAGCGCGTTGCTGGCCGATCTGCCGACACGGGAATACGTGCCTCGGTGCCGCCTGGCCCTCGAACTGGCGTTCGCCGACGAGCAGCCAGTACGGGCTTGGCTGGCCGAACACGAGGGCGACGTCGTCGATGCGGCCTATCACGCCGAAGGCGTAAGGCTGGCCGTGGCCTGGCCGTTGGACGCCCGTTCGACATTAACCGAACTCGATGCACGGCTTAACGGGCGTTTATCCTGGTCGCGAGCGCCCGCGTAGCGCTCGCGACCCGCAACCCGCCCGGCTCGACCTCACGCCTCGGGCGCGCTGTCGAAACCGGGCGTTGGGGTTGCGTTTCAGTCTGGCTGATCGCCTGCGACGTTCAGCCGCGTTCGGTGACTTCCAGCAGGTGATAGCCGAACTGGGTCTTCACCGGGCCCTGCACTTCGTTGAGCGGGGCGCTGAATACCACTTCGTCGAACTCCGGCACCATCTGGCCACGCCCGAAGGTACCCAGCTCGCCGCCCTTGCGGCCCGAGGGGCAGGACGAATGCTCGCGGGCGATTTCGGCGAAGTCGCTGCCGTTTTCGATGTCTTTCTTGAGTTCGAGGCACTTGTCTTCGCTGTCGACAAGAATATGACGGGCACTGGCTTTGGCCATGGTGTGATCCTGCTTTAATGGATGGAACAGGCGGGCCATGTTACGGCAAAAAACAGGCGAAGACCGTTGCCCGGCGCGGCGACCGCCTGCCGTGACAGGCACGCTGGCAGACTATGAGAAAGGGGCGCGACGGCCACGACGACCCGGGTTGGCGGCTGCTCGATTCACGCCCGCGATGTTTCGGCCGATAGTCCCCTGATAAGCCGGCCACATCGATGGCTGCTATAAACCGACAAACCGCGTTCACCACCACCGCTACGGCAGCCCGCGTGCCCAGGCGGACAAGCGCGCTTCGAGATCGCCCGCGTATATGCGCCATTGGAGTAGACAACACTCATGAGCACCGCCACCCGTGCCTGCGTAGCCGACATCATGACCCCCGACGTTTTCACGCTCAAACACGACCAGACGCTCTACGACGCCCGCGAACTGATGGGCGTACATCAGATCCGCCACGTGCCGATACTCGACGAAAGCGAGCAGCTGGTCGGGCTGGTGACCCAGAAGATCGTACTGCGCGAAGCGCTCAAGATTGCCGAAACCCACGGCTCCGATCAGCTTGGCCCGCGCATGGCGCAGATTCCGCTGGTCGAGGTGCTTCAGCACAATTTTGACACCGTGAGCAGCGAAACCTCGCTGATCGAGGCCGGAAAGCTATTGCTCGGCGGTCGCCAGGGCACGTTGCCCGTAGTCGATAACGCCACGCTGGTCGGTATCGTGTCGCATATGGACTATGTACGCATGGCCCTCGAACTGCTTGAAAGCGACGCCCCTACGCCAGCCTAGCTGCGCCCGGCGCTCGCTTGCTCGCCATGCCGTGCCTGGCAGCGCGGTCGAATTAAATGGCGGCACAAGTTGTATAGCCGCACGCATGCGCGTGCTCGTCCCGGGGTGCGACCGCGTTTGTTGGCGCCTACCCGGTGGCGGGCCAACGGCAGAATCGCGTCGGCGAATCGCGGTACGGCTCGCCGCAGCCGCCGACGTTATCTGGCGCGCCCTATTAATCCGGCACCAAAACAGCTGACGACGTCGGCCGTTTTCAATGCCGTTGGACGAAACGGCGGCACTCATGCGTCGTTTCTTCCCAACGCTTCACGACCGTTGGCCGTGGCAGCAATGCTCTCGCATGCGCGCGGCGTCAACGCGAAAAATCAGCTATTGAATAGCCTGTTTTTGGGCCGGATTAATAACCGGCTGCGCGCAGGCGGGTCGCGGCGGCCTGTACCTACGGGTTTATCGGTATTTCAGTGGGCAGCGGCCGGGTCCAAGCTGAGCGGGTATTTGAAAAGTGCCGCAAGCACGCGACACGCATCAGGATATCCCTATGCAAACCGATCGTTTCATCGCCCGTGTCTACGAGGGCTGTCCGCAGCTCGATCCGGATGTGGCCCACCAGAGCACGCTGATCGCCCTCGATGCGCTATGCGAACATCTGCCCAAGGGTCAGACTCAGGACATGGCAGCGCAACTACCGGACGAAATCGCGGACGCGGTCATCGCCGGCGGCAATCGCGCCGAGACGACCGACGTGCCCGTCAGCCTGGAGGAGTTCTACTACAAGCTGATGTTTCGGACCGAACTGGAAGAGGCCGACGCCAGAATGCTGGCCCGCAGCGTGGCCCGTACGCTCGACCACGCGCTGAGCGAAGGCGAAGCGAAAAACACCGAGCTCGACCTGCCCGGCGAACTGGCGGACCTGCTCAGCGACTGAACCAGCACTGCGCGACCACGGCGGCGCGTACCCACCATTCGCTCGCCAAACGAGCGATAACGCGTCAGCATGGCGGTATTCATGAGCACAAGCCGTAGCCATGTCCCACCTGAGCGCGCTGGCCGAGGCCGTGCGATGAGCCGCCCGGCGGTACTCGTTGCCGGTCGCATGCCGCCGAACGTACTCGACCAGCTCGAGGCCTCGTTCATCGTATATAGCCTGCCCGACAGCGCAGACGAGGCCGATAGAATGATCGACGCGGTCGGCCCGCTTATTCGCGGCATGGCCACCAACGCCGTTCAGGCACCGCCGATCGACCGGCTGGAGCGGCTGCCCGTGCTCGAAATCATGGCGTCTTCGGGCATCGGTACGGACGCGCTCAACCTCGACTACGCCCGCCAACGCGGCATTCGCGTTACGCATACGCCCGATGTGCTCACCGACGACGTGGCCGACTTCGCGCTCTTGCTCATGCTGGCCACGTCCCGCCAGCTGCTGCGCGCCGATCGCAATGTCCGCGCCGGGCGCTGGCTGGACGGCCTGTCGCTGGCGCATCGTGTCAGCGGCAAGCGGCTGGGCATTCTTGGCCTCGGACGTATCGGGCAGGCGATCGCGCAGCGTGCGGCCGCTTTCGATATGACCATCGGCTATCACCAGCGCCGTCGCAACGCAGACGTCGCCTATCGCTACTACGACAGCCTCGTCGCACTCGCCGCGGACAGCGACTTTCTGGTGGTGGTCGTGCCGGGCGGGCCTGCGACCGACCGCATGGTGGACGCCGTCGTACTGGAGGCGCTCGGGCCGGAAGGCATTCTAATCAACGTGGGCCGCGGCTCGACCGTGGATGAGCCGGCGCTGATAACCGCCCTGACGCAGGGCGATATCCGCGGCGCCGGCCTGGACGTGCTGGCCAACGAGCCGCAGGTGCCCGACGCCCTGCACGCCCTGGATAACGTCGTGCTGGCGCCGCATTACGCCAGCGCTACCATGGAAACGCGCACCGCCATGGGCCAGCTCGTGGTGGATAATCTGCGGGCGCACTTCGACGGGCGCGCCTTGCTGACCCCGGTGGCCTGACCCGGGCGCTTCACCTGCGGGCACATGCCCGCGGTCGTCACCGATCAGCCGATCTTGCGCGCCACCGCGTCCAGCAGGGACCCATCCGGGTCGAGGCCGGCAGCAATGCCCAGGCCCATGGATTCGTGATCGCTCTTGTGCTGGATGAAGCGGGCCCGGTAGGCAATCAGAGCACCCACACGATTGGCGCTGCCGCAATGCACCAGCGCCGGCAGGGCACCGGGCACCAGGGCTTCGTCGAGCAGGCGCGCGTTCTTGTCGTTGATGTCGTCCGCGCCGGCTACCGGGATATGCACATAGTTCATGCCGGTTTTGCGAACGAGTGCGGCCTCGTCGAAGTCGGTCATCTCGCCGTCGGGGCGCAGGTTGATGACCGTCTTCACCCCCTGGGCCTGGGCCGCTTCGAGCTGTGCAGCCGTGGGCTGGCCGGCAGTGGTGATCCCGCGCTCGAACCGGCATGCATTCACAAGGCCTTGGGTGTAGTCGGACATAGGGTGGCTCCTGCCAGTAAGACTGCAATCGGTTAGAACGCCATCATACGTATCATTGCTCGATGATAAAGTCCCGCGCTCCCCACTGCGCCACCGATCAAACGATCCACGCCCCGGCATTGAACCGCACCAGCACGGCCAGCCGCATTGTCGTCGCCGGGCCTCGGCTTCGCCGCCATGCTGTCGCGTAAGCGCACCATCCAACGATAACGAAATTTCGTTTCATCTCTCTAAAGTTATCCCTCGAATCGCCGAGAAATTAAGGCAAGTCAGCCGCTCGCAAACCAAACGCCGGTCATGCCAAGCGCCGCTTTTGCTGTCGGCTCTGCCGGGCACCCACGACATTCAAGGACAGCGCGCCATACGAATCGCAACGCACGTATTGCATCACCGCATACGGCTGCGGCGTTGGCCCGGCCCGGTAGCGCTATGACGCCCAGCCGCGCTTTTAACCGCTGCACTCGGCCGGCCACAGCTTGCGCGCCCGACCCATTTCGCCCGCTTCATCATTTAACCGGCCCCTAATCCCGGCTCCAAATATCGGAGAACATTTTTGAAAATCAGCAACCTATCAATTAGCAAACAACTGGGCCTGAGCATTCTGGTAGCGGTATTTTTCCTGGTGATAAGCGGCGCGCTTAATTCCTACAGCTTGAGCACCGTCAACGCCGAGATGCGCTCGCTGTACAACGACCGCGTGGTGCCGCTCAAGGGGCTGAAAAAAATCTCCGACGCCTATGCGGTGGATGTGATCGATGCGCTCAACAAGGCGAACGCCGGGCTCTTGACTGCCGAAGAGGCCACCCAGGCGATCCAGTCCGCTCGAACCACGATCAACAGCGACTGGCAGGCGTATCGATCCACCCGGCTTACCGCAACCGAAACCGCGCTGGTTGAGCAGGCGGAAAAACTGTTTGGCCCCGCCAACGCCGCCGTCGACAGCCTGCTGCGCGATCTGAAGGGTTATTCCGGATTGGTTAGCAACCAGCTGGAAAATCACGACGGCGAACTTTATGCCACGATTGATCCGATCAGCCACAAAATCAACGAGCTCATCGACCTCCAGCTCACCGTCGCCGCACGTGGCATGGAAACCAGCCAGGCGGAATACGACGCCGCCATGATGAAGACGATCGGCCTGGGCGTGATCGCGGTGCTGATATCCCTGGGCGTGGCCATCGTGATCGCTCGCGGCATAACCCGGCCGCTCGGGCGCGCAGTCGACCAGGCCAAGGCAGTGGCCGCGGGCGACCTAACCCAGCGCATCGACGTACATTCGACCAACGAGATCGGCCAGCTGCTGGCCGCCCAGCAGGCCATGGTGGAAAGCCTGACCACCGTGGTGGCCGAAGTGCGGCGCAATGCCGAGAGTGTATCCACCGCCAGCGGCCAGATCGCGCAGGGCAATAGCGATTTGAGCCAGCGCACCGAAGAACAGGCCGCGGCTCTGGAACAGACCTCTGCCTCGATGGAGGAAATGGGCGCCAGCGCCAGCCACAACGCCGAAAACGCGGCCACCGCCAACCGGCTGGCGGGCGAGGCGAACTCAGTGGCCGCAGAAGGCGGCGACGTCGTCGAGCAGGTGGTGGCGACCATGCGCGAGATAAACGACAGCAGCGTTCAGGTGAGCAACATCGTTGCCGTGATCGACGGTATCGCCTTCCAGACCAATATCCTTGCCCTCAACGCCTCGGTGGAAGCCGCGCGCGCCGGCGAGCAGGGCCGCGGCTTTGCCGTGGTGGCCAACGAGGTGCGCAACCTTGCCCAGCGCAGCGCCGACGCCGCCAAGGAAATCAAGGTGCTCATCGAGACGAGCGTGGAGCGTATTGGCCAGGGCACCACGCTTGCCGATCGTGCCGGCGCCACCATGCAGCAGGTCGTGTCGGCGATTACCAACGTCAGCACCATCGTCGAGGAAATGAGCAGCGCCAGCCGCGAACAGAACGAGGCCGTACGCCAGGCCAGCGAGGCCGTAACGCAGATCGACGAAACCACCCAGCAGAACGCCGCACTCGTGGAGGAATCCGCGGCGGCGGCCGAAAGCCTGCGCGGCCAGGCGGCCGAACTGGTGAAACTGGTACAGCAGTTCCAGCTGGCCAGCCAGCCGGCGCGTGGCGTCGACGCGCAACCGGAGCGCTCGGTTACGTCGCCGCAGGCGTACCCGGCCGTCGACATGGGCGCCCCCGCGTACAGCTAGAGCGCCCAGGCAAACAATCAGCCCGAGACCGATTGCCGGCTATGCCTTAACCGGGCATGGCCGGCGGCACGACGCGGTATGCCAGTTCCTGCCCTTGTAGCGGATTGGGTGGGCCGTTGCCCGGCCGAGGTATTACGCCGCAAGGTCACGCAGCCGTGACTGTGGCTTGAGTTGCCTGTCCGCCGTGTGGCCGCGACCGGAGATAGGCTGATCAGCAATTTCGCGCGCCATTCGCGGTCACAAGACGACCATGTTCTTGACCCAATCGCCATGACCCGTCAATCACTCGGCCTCTGGATACTCGCCCTGTTTGCGGCCAGCGCCGCCGCGCCCGCGTTTGCGGCCTGTTCGCCCGGCGCGCGCGATTACGCGATTGATGCCGGCCGGCTGGATAGCGCCTTGCAGCAGTTCGCGCATACCAGCGGCTGCCTGGTGGAAACCGATCTGGGCGAAAACGCGGCCCTGCAGGTCAATCCGGTACAGGGTCGATTCACCGCGGCCAACGCGCTTATCCGTCTGGTGCGGGGCACCGGGCTGGAAGCGCATGTCGACCCGGGCCACTACGCCGTCAATCGTGCCGACCGCGAGGCGGTAAAGCAGCGCGTGGATACGCTGCGCCATCAAGTCGCCAGCGCGCGCCGCACCGGCGCGCTGTCCAAGGATAAGGCCGCCGCGCTCGACCGGGACCTGGCGGCGGTCTGGCGCGACGCCCAGGCGCTGATTACCGAGCAGGGTTTTCTCAGCGCCGGCGAAAACGCCAGCTTTCAGCGCCTGTTCGCCTATGTGCAGGGCCAGCTCGCCGGCTAGCCGCAAGTCCACGGCTCGTTCCACGCCGGTCAGCACGCTAACGACGCCTGGTATTCGAGCCGGTTCGGTTCCCTCCTTTGACCAACGGCTCTGACCCAGAAAGACGAGCTGGCTGGCAACGATTGCGCAGCATTGGAACGCTTCGCGACGTCCCTTGCGCGGCATCCCCAGCTCGACAAACGCTCAGGTGTACCAGGTCGGCTCCGGGATCTCATCGAGCAGGGCGAAGCGGCCGACCTCAACCCGCTTGTAGGCAATCGGATCGTGCAGGCTGTGGGTACGCAGGTTGCGCCAGTAGATATCGAAGCCGTACTTGTTAGCGCTGGCCCGAGCGCCGGTCAATTCATACAGCCGGGTCGCAATATCCAGCCCGGTATCCACGATGCGCTGTTTCGCCGCGGCTACCTTCACGGCCGCTTCACCGCGCTCGCGGGCTTTGACCGCCTCGCGCGGCCGGTGCAACAGCGCATCGACCACGGCCACGGTCTGTTCCACAAATGCCTGGCTGGCCCACAGCCGCGACTGCAGATCGCCAAAGCCGTCGAGCACATAGAACTCGTCGGCCGCACGGGTCTTGTTGTCGCCGCCGTAGGGCCAGGGGCGCGTGTGCCGGCGGTTGTATTCGAGCGCGGCCGCCAGCGCACCTTCGGCAATGCCCAGATAAAAGCTGGTGAACACCAGCTGTATGGCCGGCACGTTCAGGGTGGCATACACGCTGGGCTGATAGCGCTTGTTCACGAAGCCGAGGGCGTCGCTCCAGAGCACTTCCACGTCGCGGATAACGACGCCGCCGGATTCGGTCAGACGCTGGCCGAGGTTGTCCCAGTCGCCCAGAAATTCCAGCCCGTCCTGGCGCGAATCCACCACCGCGAACACATGCTCGCCGCTGTTTTCCAGCACGCCTTCCAGTACGGTCAGATCCGCCACCCCGCTGCCGGTGGAAAAGCTCTTGCGGCCGTTGAACACGAGCGTATCGCCCGTATCCGTCACCTTGAGATCGTTATCGCGCGGGTTCACCGCGCCGCCGAAAAACAGCTGCCCGGCGGCATAGTGGCGCTCGATGGCCTCGATCTGATCCGGCGTGCCCACCAGACGCGCCGCCCAGGCCCACAGATAGTGATACCCCAGCAGCTGACCGATCGAGCCATCGCCCCGGGCCACCTCGCGAATCACCCGATAGGCGGTCGACCACCGCTGGCCACCGCCGCCAAGGGCTTTCGGCGCCAGCAGCGTGACCAGCCCGGCGTTCTTGAGCAGCTCCACCTCGGCATGCGGGCTGCGATTGGCGCGATCGCGCACCACCGCATCCTCGGCCAGCAGATCGCCGACGCTACGGGCCCGCTCGATCCAGCCATCCGCCGTATCCGGCCAGGCATCCTGCTGCCAACCGAACGCATCGACCACTTCCTGCTTGATAGACACTGCACTCATCGCTGCTCTCCATCGAAAGACGCATCGGCGCGGCCCCATGCCGTCACCGCAGGCCGACAGTCTCTGCAACGAAGTGAGAGCCGCGCCAATCACAAAACGGCAAAAGCAAATCACGCAGCATCTATTCGGGGACAGTATACTTAACTCCCACACCCGACCCCGCTAGAGCATCCGCATGGCCCGCCTCGCCCGTGTCGTCCTACCCGGCACACCGCACCACGTCACCCAGCGCGGCAATCGCCGCCAGCCCGTCTTCTTCGACGACGACGACTACCGGTTCTATCTATCGCTGATCAACGAGTTCGCGGCGAAGGCGGATACCACGGTGATCGCCTATTGCCTCCTGCCCGACCAGGTGCACTTCATCCTGACGCCAAGCCACTCGGACGGCCTGCGCGCGGCGCTGGGCGAAGCCCATCGGCGCTATACGCGACATATCAACTTCCGCGAAAACTGGCGTGGCCACCTCTGGCAAGAGCGATTTCATTCCTACCCCATGGACGACGCCCACCTCTGGGCTGCCATACGCTATGTGGAACGCAATCCCGTAGCGGCGGATATCGTCACCGACCCCGCCGAATGGCCGTGGTCGAGTGCCAAGACCCATGTATCGAACCGGGGCGATCCCCATATCAAACTATCGCGCCGACCCAACCTGGCTGACGACTGGAGCGATTATCTGGCTGCCGGCGTGCCCGCCGATGAAGCCGAACAGGTCGAGCAACACCTACGTACCGGCCGCCCGCTGGGCAATGAGGTGTTCATCAACCGGGCCGAGAAGCGCCTCGGGCGAACGCTTCACAGACAGGCGCCCGGGCCGAAGCCTAAGAGCCGGGACTGAGATAAGAATGCTTTCCCCGGATCCAGGCACGCGGGTCAGGGCGTCGCTTCAGGCCTGCAGCCCGGTATATATCCCGCCGAAAACCGGCGGCACATGTACCGCGGCCGGCTAACGCTTTCTGTCCGCCTGTTGGTAACAAACCTCGTCCGGCGCCAGGCCGCGCTTCTCGATCGCATCCAGATAGGCTTGTGCCTTCGCCTTGCGAACAATCATGGGGCCCACCATCAGGCCAAGACCTTCGTTGGCCGGCACTTCGTTGTAATCCGCCACCAAGGCATTGATCGGGACAAGTGGCAAGGCCCACAGCAGGCCATAGAACTTGTGAACCCGCGCGCCATATTGATAGCGCGCGATCTGCACATTCTGGTGGTACAAACGCGCCTGCGCATGCACCGGCGACAGCCAATAGGTCGGCAACAGCCCGAACGTCCACCCGGACAACCACCCAGCCGGATTCTCATCCATGTAATCGTTACCGGAGCCGGTATCCACCTCGAAGTAATAGGGCGTCGGGCCGTCGTGCACGTCACACACCGGTACAGCTACCGCCGTCTGATCGACCCGGGCGAGTTCGCCGCCGACGATACCGGCGCACCCGGTCAGGAAGCTGATCACCATCAGTGTGGTGGCACGGGCGAGATACTTCATAATTTCCCTTCGGAAAAATCATGAAGAAACTACAGCGTTGAACGATTACCCGCCATCAAGGGCCGCACGCTATTGTCTATAAAGCGGCTGAATGGCCCTGGGTCGAGTCGCACCACACCTTTTTGGCAGTCGAGTTCACCGCCCAATATCAGAGATTAGTATACTGTCCCCCGATATCCTGAGTCGCCATCCCAGGCCAAGTCTGCGATCTTCGACTACATCGAGGTCTTCTATAACCGCCAGCGACTACACCAGTCGCTGAGTTATCAAACACCCGAAAACTACGAACGTAAGCTAGCCACTAACCCCTGATCTCGGTGTCCGAAATAGCCGGGCCATCTCATATTGTCCCCTGATTCCGCAACTCATACTGTTCCGCATAGTACCGATATCGCGATTCCGCCGAGCCCACCCACTTAAGTTACGACTTCACAACAGAATGCTCGCGCTTCATCCCGCCGCATTCTTTCAAACGTAGTCCTATTTATATCCGGCGGGATATCAACGTCTTTGAGTAGGCGGGACAATATAAGGATCTCTCTGCCTTTTCTTTTTGTCTGCGCTGTATATGTAATCCCATAATACCGTTGCACACATCCTTCATAAATTTCCTTTATCTCCGGCGTATTATCGTAGGTCACAATCCACGGGCTGCCAATACTTCGTACTATTTCGCCGAGGTCGCGGTGATCATCCGGTTGTAGGAAATCCAAGTAGAGCTTTCTCCCTTGGTCGAAATACGGAGGATCGATATTGATCAAACTTTTCGCACCTAAACCTTCCTGAATTTCGATGAGAAATTCACGCGCATCAATCCGAGATAGAATAACTTTCGACCCGTGTGCAGCGATCTGTTTAATACGGTCCGTCAAACTATCTTTATTGAACCGGCAATCGATCTTGTATGTCCCCTTCTGCTCCCGTCCTCCGATCATGCCTGCAGAAAGGATTCCTGATCGGTTCGTACGATTCAAAAAAAGCGTCGCAAATGCTCTGTCCAATACGCTCGCGTTAACCGAGCGATAAACTTTCTTTTGTATATCCCATTCATCGACGGTTACTTTCGCCGCCTTAATTTTTTTGCAAAGGTCATCTGTCCTATTAAAAACGCAATACCAAAACGCGTATACACTTTCGCTCAGATCATTTAAATAGACTTTACTCACTATTTTTCGATCGAGTAACGTCCACGCAATAGCGGCGCCCCCGGCAAATGGCTCGACATACGTGCCACCGTCCAGCCGATTTTTTGTCAAAAGCTCTTCTATATAAACCGCTAGTCTCGCCTTCCCTCCTGGGTAGCGTAATGGTGAAATCATTGAGCTCATCAGCGGTACTCGATATCCAGCAATACCTCTAAGAGAGGAAAGAGAAAGTCCCAAAATCCGTTTAGAAAAGCTTTATTAGTGTGATGATTATTCGTGCCATGAATGTAATTGTTCAGCGTATCTAGGCTATATTCATTATCTGAGTTTACTAACTTACTAATCACCTTCACCGCGTCCTTATTTAACTCTGTATTAGACTTCAGATATTCCAATCGCTTTTTCAACGGAACATCCTTAAGAGCACAATGATAGCGCGCCTCTATAGCGCCCACTAGATTTTGGGAATTGATATGTTCGAGCACTGAGAGATCTACGAATACTCTCAAAGATGCCGCCACGCAATTTTTGTAGCGATACGGAATAATTTTGAATTCTTCGAAAAGAGATTCAAGTTTGTGATTACCAGTATCGAGGTCGCACTCTTCCGGTACTAACCTTGGCCTGTTGGGGTTTTTTACGTTCGTTCGAGTCTTCTTGGGAGAATTTACTTCGTCATCTGACTCTGCGTCGTTTTTGCTCGCATCATCTGCTGCCTCTTCCGAAGTACTGTCTTCGCCTTCTTCGTCGTTCCGGTTAGAAATGCTGCTTTTTACGGCAGGCAGATACGCCAGAATCTGATCTAAATTTGTCGTAATAGTTCGAGTATTAATTTGGATAGGCACATCGGGCTCGTTCCGTCTTAAAACTAAAGAAATCCATAATGCATAAGCTCTGTAAAAGGACGACTCGTCAGATGTTATGCTCGCTTTGCTTCCGTTGGCCTCTAAACCCCACGTTTCTCGAACGACTGTGTTATCGAACCAACGCTCAAGAATTGTCATAGGCAAGCGATGAGAGCGAACCGCTTCCCGTTCTTCTGGCTCCAGAAGTTCTAAAACTTCACGTTTGAGTGCGATGTCTCTGAGATAGAGAATTCTAAGGGTGCTCTCCAGTTCCGGTTTGGTGAACCCTGTTATTTCCGTGATTATAGAAACGTCGCCTTCATATTTATCGTAAAGCTTTGCGATCCAACGTTGCTGCTGATGTCGAGACCAACCCCTTTGTAACCCGCTTGTTGCATGTCTTTGATTGATATACCACTCGGCTGACTCAAAGCTGGGGGCGATAGAAACCTCTATCTTCGCGATATTATCGCGATTTATGAATCTAGCCTGTTTTGTAACGATGCTTCGGATGGATTTAGGCGCTTTACTCGGGTGACGTAATAGCTTAAGCGCTAAAACTCTCCTGTTACCCTCAGCAACGTAAAACCGTTCGTTATTATCGTTTTTCCAAACGACGATTGGGTCTGCGGGTATGAAACCGTTTTTCGCAATCGATTTTATTAATTCAATAAACGACTGGCGTTCGCCAGAATGATTAAGTAGATCGGCCGCGTAGTCGGTATTAGTTAAATGGGTCTCTTCGGGGTCTAAACGCGGATTCTCGCGCCAGAGTCTTAGCTGATCCACTGATCGTAGGTAACGATTTTGAAGCCATTCGTAAGCCACTATTTCCCCTTTTCGCACTCAGATTTAAGCGAAGTTTATTAAAAGCCGCCAATCTCGTTGCGCATGTATCACGTTAGAGCGCGTAAGAAAGCGTATTTTCGATCGCTACGTCGCGAACGATTAAACCCATCGGACCGAGAACACCTTGGCGCATAACGGCGCTCGGCTGAACATTCGCAGCACTGCCATGATCCTTCGTTAGCGAGCAGCTACGGAAATCAACAATAGGCGAACCGCCTACTCGCGTAAACGCAAGAACCATAAAAAAAGCCGGCAAAATGCCGGCTTTTAGTCGTAGGCGTATAAGGATATCCGAGGACAGTATCCTTATCTAGGTTGCTCACGCGACCTCGGCGCGATGCACCTCTTCCAGATCGTAATCGGCCTGCAATCCCATCCGGAATTGCTCGCTCGTTCCAAAATACCGGGCCAACCGTACCGCGGTATCCGCGTTGATCGCCCGCTTTCCCAGCACGATCTCGTTAATACGACGGGCGGCACGTCGATTGCACGGGCCAGTCGGTTTTGGCTCAGTGCCATCGGCTTCAGAAAGTCATCAAGCAGAATTTCTGCCCGGGTGAATGTTGGTTAGTTCGGTCATCGGAGCACCCGCTAGTAGTCGTCGACGATCTCGACACTGATCCGATGTCTACGCATCCGGTGGCGGCGGAAACAGCAAGCATTCATCGCATGAACGCTCGGAAATCCAAGCGCTCAATCTTTTCGAAGTGCTTTCGGTTGCCGCTCAACAGCGTGAGTTCATTATGTATCGCTGTAGCCGCGATGAGAGCGTCCGCCAGGAATAGACCGTCGGAGAGCACGTGATCTCTAATCAAATCTCTGGCGATGTTGCCAGTTGCCGCATTGATTGGCACGACGTTGACGCCCCAGTTGTCGAGACCACGTTCGATATTCTCAAGCTCCCGCGCATCCCGTGCGCCTTGCATGAGCTCGATTACCGTGACGATCGATAGAGCCGGCTGATCTATTGCATCGACGGTCTGCACCGCGGACGCATCACCGCGCGTCGCCCAGATCACCACATCGGTATCAATCAGCATCATCGCCCGGCGATTGCTCAAACCGACGGCCCTTGCGCTGATCACGCACCCAGGCATCCGGGTCCGCCATGTCGTTTCGATCGGCCCAAAGGCCGCTCAACCCGGAGTCGCTGAATCGCGGTCCGTCTGCTTTGGGTTCGCGGTGTTCTGACGTCCCCAGCCGACGCAAGACGTAGTCTCGTAAGCTCAGCCCCCTCAGCGAGGCTTCCGATTTGATTGCACGGTGCAGTTCGTCGGGTATATCGATGCTCAAGCGGCTCACGTGGCATCCCCACAAATGTTCATCACCACAGTAGCGCCAGCATGCAACCTGAGCAACTGTCGCGGGCGAACATAAAAAAGGCCGGCGAACGGCCGGCCTTTTGATCGCAGCAGAGTGTGAGCCGCGCTATTTTTTCTTCTTCGGAATATACAAATCCGTGAGCGTCCCGGCTTCTGCCTCGGCGGCCATACCCACCGTTTCGGCCAGCGTCGGGTGCGGGTGGATGGTCAGGCCGATATCGTCGGCGTTCGCGCCCATTTCGATGGCGAGACAGGTTTCGGCGATGAGATCGCCGGCACCGCTACCGACCGCGCCGGCACCGATGATGCGGCCGTCGCTGCCGAACAGCAGCTTGGTGTTGCCGTCGGTGGCGTCGAGGCCGATGGCACGGCCGTTGGCGGCCCAGGGGAAGGCGCCCTTGGTGTATTCGATGCCGTCTTTCTTGGCCTGGGTTTCGGTCACACCGGTCCAGGCGACTTCCGGATCCGTATAGACGACGGAGGGGATGACCTTGGCATCGAAGGCGGCTTTTTCGCCGGCACAGCATTCGGCGGCGACCTTGCCCTGATGCGTCGCCCGGTGGGCGAGCTGGGGTTCGCCGGAGACGTCGCCGATGGCGAAGATGTTGTCGACGTTGGTACGACACTGTTTGTCGATGCCGATGAAGCCACGCTCGTCGACTTCGACCCCGGCCTTGTCGGCGCCAATCTTGGCGCCGTTGGGCTTGCGGCCGATGGCGACCAGCACGCGGTCGTAGTCCTTGGACTTGGGCGCGTCGTCGCCTTCAAAGCTCGCCGTGAGCTTGTCGCCGGCTTCCAAGCCGGTGACCTTGGTGGACACCCAGATATTGCCGCAGCGCTTCTTCATGCGCTTGGTGAGCGGTTTGATGAGGTCCTTATCGGCGCCGGGAATGAGGCTGTCGGTCATTTCGACCACGTCCACTTCGGTGCCGTGGGCGGCATAGACGTTGGCGATTTCGCAGCCGATGATGCCGCCGCCGACAACGAGCAGCGAGCCTGGGATTTCGTCAGGGGATAGGGCTTCCTCCGAGGTCCAGATGCGCTCGTCCTCGGGCCAGCCGGGCAGCATGACCGGCTCGGAGCCGACCGCAATAATCGCGTTGTTGAAGGTGATCTGGTCGGTGTCGTCGCTGCCTTCGATCTTGAGCGTGTGGGCGTCGGCAAAGGTGCCCGTGCCGTTGACGATATTGACCTTGCGCTTGGAGGCCATGGATTTCAGGCCGCCGGTGAGCTGGTCGATGACGGACTGCTTGTAGTCGAGCAGCTTGGGCAGATCGATTTCGGGCTTGCCGAAAGTGACGCCGTGATTGGCCATGTTGGCCGCGTCTTCAATCACCTTGGCCGAATGCAGCAGGGCCTTGGAGGGAATACAGCCGACGTTGAGGCATACACCGCCGAGCACGCTGTGGCGCTCGACCAGGGTGACGTTCAGACCCAGGTCGGCGGCACGGAAGGCGGCGCTGTAGCCGCCCGGGCCGGAGCCGAGAACGAGCACGTCGCAATCGTAGTCGTGATCGCCGCTCGCGGGCTTGTCCGCCTTCTTTTTCGGCTGCTTCGAATCGGACGACTGTTTCTTGTCGGCCGATTTGTCCTTGGACTCGGATTTCTTCTCGTTCGACTTGTCCGACTTGCCGGACTTGTCCGATTTCGCGGCCTTGTCGTCTTTGTCCTTCTGCTCGTCGCTTTCGGTTTCGCCGTCATCGCCTTCATTTGAGCTGGCGTCGTCCGGATCGTCGTCGCCTTCATCCTCACCGCCGTCTTCATCGGCGGCTTCGATGAGCGCGATCACGTCGCCTTCGGAGACGGTATCGCCTTCCGAGACTTTCAGTTCGGTGATCTTGCCGGCGACCGTGGACGGCACTTCGAGGGTGGCCTTGTCGGATTCCAGCGTGATGAGCGGCTGTTCTTCCTCGACCGTGTCGCCCTCGGCGACGAGCACTTCGATGATCTCGACGGAGTCGAAATCGCCGATGTCCGGAACCTTGATTTCCTGCGCCATGGTTTAACTACCTTGACCGGCCCGCGGGCCGGATTGTGCGTTCAAGAAGCGGGCGGAACGAAGCGACATCGCCAGGAACCGCCCGGCGCGAGTCATGAGGCTGCAAGACAAGGCACCGGGAGCGCTGTGTAGCAACGCTACATAAGCGAG